>DASUFX010000367.1:0-5495 GCA_036274355.1 Kofleriaceae bacterium
CGGGTCTTCGGCCTCGTGACGAGCAAATGGTTGTGCTTCTCTTTGTCGGGATAGCCGAAGCGGAACGGCAGATCGCGGTGCGGTTGGTCCGCCCACAGCTTCACGAACTCGGCGCGCGCGTTGATCGGGTCCTGGATGAAATACGGCCCGGTGAAGTCGCCGAACGTGGTCTGCTCGAAGCCGGCCTTATCGGCGTAGCGCGGCGGGATGCCCGACGCGTCGGAGATCATCCATGCGGTGGTCTTGAGCAGGTGATCGCGGATCTGCGAGAAGTCGTCCCACCAGAGCAAGAAGCTCGCGGCCTTCGTCATCACGCTGACATTGCCCTTCGCGCGCAGGTGCTCGAGCAATCGCTTGTCGGCGGTCAGGTGCGCGTTGTCGAGGTTCGCGAGGATGTGGCGATAGACGCGTGGGGTGGCTTTCTCGTCACCGCGCGGCCGGAACGTGATCTCGACGTTCGCGAACGCGCTCGTCTGCTCGTACCAGAAGTGCTTCGAGTGCTTCGCTTTGCGGCTCGCCACGATCTCTGCTTCGCGCGCGTCCATCTCGTCGGTGGTGAGGTAGCGAATGCTGCCGTCGGCCTCGAGCTCGAAATAGCGGAGCTGGAGCGGAACCATGTCGTGCACTGCGAGGCCGGCGAGCGCGAACATGATCGTGCCCGGCAGCTCGGCGTGCGATGCGACCATGAGGTTCTGCGTCGTCGAATGCGCAGCGTTGTAGAGCCGGCTGATGCTCTTCGCGGTCGTCGACAGATCGTCCTTGAGGCGATCCGTGCCGATCGTGTCGATCGTGCGGATGTCGCCCGCGGCCTCGAGCGAGATCGTGGTCAGCTCGGTCGCGTCGGGAAACACGGTGAGCGCGCTCGACAGATCGCCGCCGCCGAACGGATAGACGACGGTCGTCGGCGCGTCGGCGGGACGCAGCTTCGCGATGAACGGCTTTGCCTTGTCCATCCATGACACGCGGTACCAGCTGTAGATGCGGCCCATGCGCTCGCAGTGGTTGTCGATCGTCTGCTTCGCGGTCTTCGCGAACCGCGCGGCGATCGCCTCGTCGCTGCCACACGCGGCGACGCGAAACATGTCCCTCGCTTCGGTCGTGAAGTCGGTGCCGTCGCTCTTCGACGACGGCCCTCGCGCGGTTGCCTTGCCGTGCCCCTCGGCACACACGGGCTCTGTCAGCAGCACGACGCTCGCTAACGCCGCGACCACTCCCGCAAGCACCTGAAACCGCATGAAGATCGGATGGTGCTTGTTCGACCTCTGCCAGTCAACGCGGTTGAGGTCCACCACCGACAGCCCCTAAGTGGCCGGGATCGCTCGATGACCCTGTGCGGCACGGAGCGTGGATTTAGTCCGGGGCATGAAACGCATCGCTTTGATCGCCGTCGCCTTGGCTTTCGCTGCTACCGGCTGCCACGAGCCACACAGCGTGCTCGTGAAGCGTCCGGAGAACAAGGACGTCGACTCGGCTGTCACGGCGATGTGGTCGCACGAGATCCACGGCGTCGCACAGGACGGCGATTGGATCCTGTCGCGCAGCTACTTCTTGCTCGCGGACGGCATCGCGAAGACGACCGGCGGTGTCGACCTCTCGCACGCGTCGATCTATGACGCGCATCGCGACACCGTGATCGAAGCGGTCGGCTCTGGCGTGCGCGAGATTCCGCTCTCGGAGCTCGTGCAGCGTAACCACTACTTGATCGTCGTGCGTCCGAGCGGCATGACGGCGGCGCAACGTGCGCGGTCGGTCGAGCGCGCGCGCAGCCGCATCGGTACCGAGTTCGACAAGGCGGGTCTGTTCGGCTTCGACAACCCGGACAAGCTCTACTGCTCGGAGCTCGTGTGGTGGGCGGCGCAGACCGAGCTGCGCACCGGCGACCATCAGCGCGTGATCACGCCGTCGGAGCTCATGGACTACGGCCAGGTCATCTACTGGAGCGGCCAGCGCACCGATCAGCAGGTGATGGACCTCGCGATGGCGCGCGACGCGCAGCCCGACTACGGCAACCCGCAGTACGCCGCGAACTAACGCTTTCGTTCGAGAGAATGGCGCCCGCAGCTTCGAAAGCTGCGGGCGCTTTTGTTTGGCTGTCTGTTAACTGTCGCTGCGAATCGTCGCGCCGAGTGTCGTCAGCGCGGCCGCGAAGCCGGGATACGAGGTCGCGACGTTGTCGGCATCGTCGATGATCGTCGTACCGGTCGCGACGAGCCCCGCGACCGCGGCCGCCATCGCGATCCGGTGATCGCCGTCGGCATGAACGCGCGCCGGCTCGAGCGGACGATCGGGACGACCTTCGACGGTGAACCCATCGGGATGCGCCTCGCACTGGATGCCGAAGCCACGCAGCATCGCGACCGTCGTGGCGATGCGATCGGATTCCTTCACGCGCAGCTCTTCGGCGTTGCGTACGACGGTCGTGCCGCGCGCACGCGCCGCGAGCACGGCGAGGATCGGTAGCTCGTCGATCGAGCGGACCGCGAGGTCGCCAGCGATCTCGGTCGCCTTCAGCTCGGCCGCCGCGCCGCGCACGACGAGCGTCGCGACCGGCTCGGGGCCCGCCTGGCGCTCGTCCTCGAGCGCGACGTGACCACCCATCGCCTTGATCGCGTCGAGAAATCCGGTGCGCGTCGGGTTGACGCAGATGCCCGGCAATCGTACTTCGCGCGCGCCGGCGACGAGCGCCGCCGCGACGAGGAACGCCGAGGACGATGGATCGCTCGGCACCTCGAACCCGGAGCCGGCCAGCCGGCGATTCCAGCCACGCGTGTCGATGGTCGTCGCGCGACCGCTGACGGTCAGCGGCGCACCGAGATAGGCGAGCATGCGCTCGGAATGATCGCGGCTCGGGCCCGGCTCGGTGACGATGGTCGCGCCGTCGGCGGACAGGCCGGCAAGCAGGATCGCCGTCTTCACCTGTGCCGATGCCATCGGCAGCTTGTAGTCGAGCGCGCGCAAGGGACCGGTCGCCGGCCCGACGACGAGCGGAGGCGTGACGTCGAGGCCACCGCCTTGCGCGGTGCCACCCTGCCCTTTGATCGACGCGCCCATCTGCGCGAGCGGCTCGATCACGCGGCGCATCGGTCGCTTCGACAGCGACTCGTCGCCGATCAGCGTCGTCGGGAATCGCTGGCCCGCGAGCAGGCCGCACAAGAGGCGAATCGTCGTGCCCGAGTTGCCGCAGTCGACCGGCGCGGTCGGCGCGGTCATTCCGTCCAGCCCGGTGCCGCTGATCACGATCGCGTTGCCGTCTTTCGCGATCTTCGCGCCGAGCGCGGTGATCGCACGCGCCGAGCGGCCATTGTCGGCGCCGTCGCCGAGTCCGAGCACGCGAATCGGCGTCTGCGACAGCAGCGAGAACAACAGCGCGCGATGACCGATCGACTTGTCGCCGGGGACGGTGATGGTGCCGTTCAGAGGTCCGGTGGCGGGCTCGACGATCAGCTTCATGACGCGGACCCGAGCATCGCACGAGCGCGCTCGACCGCGCGCGTGAGTTGGCGCGGACCGACGGTGATGATCGTTCGCACCCAGGTGCGCTGCGTGATCGTACGAGCGTCGCGAATCGCGCTCGTAAGCCCGAGCCCCTGCAGCGCTGGCGCGTTAGCCACTGCCCCGAGTACCGCGGTCAGCGATGTCTGGAGGCGGGCAGCCGCATCTTTCGCCTTCTTGTCGCCAGGGTCCGCGGCGTCGGCATCGATGATCACCGCGACATCGTCGACGACGTCGGCCCAGATCGACAGCTGCGCCGGTGCCACCTCGAGACCGGTCTGTCGCGCGAGCGCGACCCGCGCATCGAAGGGCAGCTGCCCGGTGACCCGCAGGACCGCGCCCGGCGCCTTCTCCGGCATCGCGTGATCGCGTAGCGGCATCAGTGACAGCGACGGCGCGATCGGCGTGTGCTCCGCGATGCCCGCGCGGGTTTCGACCTGTGCGGTCCACTCCTCGGGACCGAGCACGACGAGCTCCGGCGACAACCGCACCGCACCGGCGACCTCCGCTTTCGTCGCGAGCAGCGTCAGGCTCGCCGCGTGATCGGTTCCGACGCCGTACGCCGCGAGCACGATGAGGTCGGCGTTCGCGAGGGGTGAGCCTTGCACCGCGATCGGCAGACCCGGCAGCTTCGCGTCGGCGCCGAGCCGAGCGAGCGCTTGCGTGGCGACCGGACCGACCGCCGGGTTCGCCTTGAGCCGCGCGAGATCGATCTCGACGAGGAGCTGCGCGCCGTCAGGCAACAGCGCGATCATCTTCTCGGCGAGCGTCGTCGGTGCAGCGATCGCCGGCCCGGTCCCCGCACCCGGTCGTGCGCGGCCTCCGCACGCACACACGACGAGCGCGACGACGAGCAGCCTCATGCGAGCGCTTGATTGAGCGCTTCGATCACGCGCGGCAGATCTTGGTGCGCGGCAACCGACACGCGAATGTGATGCGGCAGGCCCCATGCCGCCATCGGCCGCACGATCACGCCCATGCGCAGCAGCTTCTCGTAAATCGGTGTCGACAGTTTGCCGCAATCGATGAGGACGAAGTTCGCGAGCGACGGATACACCCGAACGCTCGGGCCATGAACCGCGCCACGCATCTTCTCGATCGCAGCGCGCGCATGCTTCGCGCTGATCATCACGTGATCGTGGTCGTCGAGCGCCGCGACCGCACCGACCATCGCCAGCGACGACACGTGGAACGTGCGACCGACGCGGTTCAAGATGTCGATCACCGCCTGATCGGCGACGCCAAAGCCGATGCGCAACCCTGCCAGCCCGTAGATCTTCGAGAACGTGCGCAGCACGATCACGCGCTTGTCTTGCTTCTGCAGCGTGAGGCCATCGACGTGATCGATCTCGGGCCACTGCGCCGCGTACTCCGCGTACGCCTCGTCCATCACGAGTAGCGCGCGGTCGGGCAATGCAGCGAGCACGCGCTCGGCATCAGCACGCGTGACGACCGAGCCGGTCGGATTGTTCGGCGAGCCGAGCACGACGAGCTTCGTGCGCGGCGTGATCGCAGCGATCAGCTTGTCGACATCGCACGATAGATCGCGCGTCGTATCGGCGACGATGAACGGCCGCCCGGCGACCTGCGCCGACAGCCGGTACGACAAGAACGCGTAGCGATGGGACAGCACCTCGTCGGTCGGCTCGCATGTCGCGAGCACGAGCTGGTACAGCATGTCGTTGCTGCCATTGCCGAGCGCGATCTGTTCGATCGGCACGCCGTAGCGTTTCGCCAGCGCGCGGCGCAGCGCGAATCCGCCGGCATCCGGGTAGAGGTGCAGGCTCGACAGCGCGGCCGGGATCGCAGCCATCGCTTTCGGTGAAGGCCCTAGTGGGTTCTCGTTCGAGGCGACCTTGATCGCGCCGGAGATGCCGAGCTCGCGCTCGAGCTCCTCGATCGGCTTGCCCGGTTGGTAGACGTCTAAGTTGCGAACATGAGCCGGGGCAAAATCATCGATCCAGGCGGTGGACACAGCGGTGGCACCCTACCGCCCGGAACAG
>DASUFX010000368.1:0-5321 GCA_036274355.1 Kofleriaceae bacterium
CGCAAGAAGCTCGAGACGATCGCGAAGCACGCGAAGTTCCGCGTCACGCTCAATAGCGTGATCGGAAGCGCGCCGGCGGGCGAGCCAGCCGAAGTCGTCGCGTTTGCGAAGGAACACGGATTCAAGCCGCGTGTTTCGCTCGTTCATGACGGCAACGGTCAGTTCAAGCTCGAGCCCGAACAGCGCGCCGAGTTCGATCACCTCAAGCATTTGAGTGGTGGTGGTCGGATGGAAGCCGCAGGCGACTATCGCGGCAAGCTCATGGCCGAAGGGAAGGCACCGTTCAAGTGTCGTTCCGGCAGCCGCTATCTCTACGTCGACGAGTTCGGCATCGTGCGTTGGTGCTCGCAGACCCGCGACCGCTGGGGCGTACCGCTCTCCGACTATTCGCGCGCCGAGCTCAAGCGCCAGTTCGATACGAAGAAGGAATGCAACGAACGCTGCACTGTCGGCTGTGTCCGTAAGGCGAGCGGGCCGGACTCGTGGCGCGGCCAGTCGCAACCCGATCCGGGTGTACCTGCCGAGCAACTCGTGCAGATCGGCAACAAGCCGCCAAGCGCGTCTGTGCAACCGTAGGGCTACGCCGCCACGTAGCGCGGTACGCCGCCGCGCCGCTTGATCTCGGCGAGCTGGCGGCGCAGCCGCACATGCTCGGGCACGATGATCGCGCCCGCGACGATCGTGCCGAGCCAGATACCGGCGTAGATCACGACGTAGCCATCGAAGAACGCGACGATCATCGCTGCGAGATTGATGAAGTCGCGACGAATCATGTAGAGGAAGATCTGGCCGAGCGCCTTTGCCCACGCCGGCGCGGTCGAGACCTTCACGCGTTTGCGCAGCGCAGGCATTCCGCCGTCGTCGACAATCTCGAGGTCGCCCTCGTAGTACTGGCTGCCACCTTTCTTGATCACGACGAGCGAGAAGTAATAGATCGCGTAGATCGTCGCCGCGTATGAAATGCCGCCGAGCGCGATCGAGCCGCCGAGCCACCACGACGGATGGTGCTGGTAGGTGTGGTAGCCGATCGCGAAGAAGTAACTGACCTGCGTTAGCTCGTCGATCACGGTGTCGAGCCACGCACCGAACGGCGAGAACTGCAGCTTCATGCGCGCGATCTCGCCGTCGCAGCCGTCGATGACGCAGGACCAGAACACGAGCACGGCGCCCCACACGAGCGCCGCGTACGACGGGAACGCGGTCAACACGCAGCCGGCGAGGCCGAGCACGCCGACGAAGTACGAGACCTGGTTCGGCGTGATCGACGTGTGCAAGAGCAACCGCGTGAGCGGCCGCGAGAGCGGGCGGTAGACGTACTTGCTGACCGGGCTGTCCTCGCTCGCCTTGACGAGCAGCTGCAGCAGCATCCGTTCGGCGCCGCGCTTCTCCTGCGGCGTGGTCGCGCGATGCACCGCGATGTCGTCGTGACGGATGCGCTCGGCGCTCTGCCAACCGGCGACCAGGTTCTGCTCGGCTGACTCGACCGACAGCGTGAGCGCCGCGATGATCTCGCGGCCGTGCGCAGCGTCCGCCCACAGCGCGCCGGCGTACTCGCCGGTGGGCCCGACTGCGATCCGGCGCGGATCGAGCCCGGCGATGAGCGGCCGGACGAGCGGCAGATGCACGAGCTGATCGCCTGCGCGCACGAACAGAAGTGCGGCATCACCGCGGTCGCGATCCCAGGCAGCGAGACCGGCGAGTGCTGCTTCGCTGTCGATCATGTACACGCGGCGTGCACCCGCTTTGTCGGCGACGCGGCGGCCGCGCTCGGCGAGCGTGATGCCAAGCAGTTTGTCGTTCGCCGTCGGCGCAGTCGCGAGCACCACGGCGTCGAACATGCGGCTAGCCCTGGGCGAGGACCGCTTCGGCGCGTTTGAGATCCGCGTGATCGTCGATCTCGAGCACGCGGCAGTCGTCGACCTTCACGATGCCGAACGGTACCTCACCGCGCTGCGTGAGGCGGTGATACGAGTGGTCGTAGTACTCGTGCGTGAGGTTCTCGGCCGGGAACTTCGCGAGCTCGCGGAATACCGCGGCGCCCGCAGTCGCGGAGAGCTTGGTGACACCGATGTATTCGCCGATGCAATTTGCGGCGATGAGCTTCTTGTCCAGGGCGTAGACCTGGTTGCCGCGCATCTCGACTTTCATCGCATCATCGTCGAGCTCCGCGCTGGTGTCGGTCGCGAGCAACGCGTCGCCGGGAGCGGCGATCAAACGCGGCAGGATCTTGTCGTCGAGGATGACGTCACCGTCGAGCTGGAGGAAGTCGTGGCCCCGCAGGTACGGCTCGGCGACGAGCACCGAGTAGAAGTTGCCCCATGGCTCGTACTTCTCGTTGAGCACGACCTTGCAGCGAAAGCCGCCCTCGTCGAGAGATGCCTTCAGTTGGTCGATCCGATAGCCACCGACGACGACGACGTCCTCGCTGGCCACACCCGCAGCCGCGAGCCAATCGAGCTGGCGAAATAGCAGTGATCTTCCGAGAACGGGCACCAGGACCTTGGGCCGGTCGTTGGTCAGGGGCGCGAGGCGAGAACCGACGCCAGCAGCCAGGATCACCGCTTTCATGAGCGCGGCACGATACGCGACGCCAGGGGCCAGTCAAGCGGTGCAGAAATCGCACCCCGGGGGACGCGTTCAATAGTTGACGGAGGCGACGGTAAGTGATTGATTCGGTGACCGGTTCGCTAGTTGCAAATCGCATTTGTGTGACGCGTGAAATGATGTCCGTTTCTCATGCAGTGGTGATCGCGACGCGTCCTGCGTTCGAAGCAGGGCACGAGCTTTCGGCTGCGCTTGTTGCGGCGGTTCGCAAATCGCTCGAAACGCTCGCGGCGCTCGGCGTGCATGAGGTGGCGGTGGTCGACGGGCGGCACGCAGAGGAGCTTCGCGATCGTCTCGCGCTCCACGAGCTGCCGCTGCTGCGCGTCGAAGTGATTGCGAATTTGTCGTGGCGCAACCTCAGCGGCTCGGCCGTGCTGCTCGCCAAGCCGTGGCTCGAGCGCAGCGAACGCTGTTTGATCGTGCGGGGCGATCGCCCGCCCGAGCTCGAAGCGCTGCGCCTGCTCACGCAACTCGAACGTTCTGACGCCGACGCGGCGCTCGCCGTGTCGTTGACTCCCGAGGTCGAGCCCGGTGCCGACGTGCGCGTCAAGCTCGCGCGCCAGGACGACACCGAGCTCTATGCGGTCACGTCGATCGGCGAAGATCTCGTCGGCGCCGACGGCGTGTTCACGGGCCATGCGCTCGTCAATCGCACGATCATCGACGCACTCAGCGCGCTGCCCAATCCGACCCTCGAGGCAGGTCTGCACGAGCTCGCGCGCAAGGGCCGCGTTGTCGCGGTGACCAGCGCATCGTGGGCGTGGTCGACGCGTCGCCCGATCGACGTCGAGGACAACGTCCACGCGCTGCTCCAGGCGAAGCGCCACGCGCACTACACGCTGCTCAATCCAGGGCCGGTCAACACGACCGCGACCGTGAAGAGCGCGCTCGTTCACCCCGATGTTTGTCACCGCGACTCGGTGTTTTCCGAGCTGATGGTGTCGATGACGAACCGGCTGCGTCGCATCTACCGCGGCACGCCGCACCACACCGTCGTCACGATCACTGGTAGCGGCACCGCGGCGATGGAAGCGGCGCTGGTGTCGACGGTGCCGAGCGATCGCAAGATTTTGATCATCGACAACGGTGCGTTCGGCGCCCGCCTCGTCGAGGTCGCGACGGCGCACGACATGGACATCGTCCACCTCCGCTACGAGTGGGGCGAGCAAGTTCGCGTCGAGGACGTCGAGCGCGCGCTCGCGCAGTATCCAGAGATCGCTGTCGTCGCGATGATCCATCACGAGACCTCGGTCGGCTTGCTCAATCCCGTCCGCGAGATCGGCGCGCTGTGCAAACGCGGCGACGCGCTGCTCGTCGTCGATGCGGTGTCGTCGCTCGGCGCTGAAGACATCGACGTCGTGCGCGACAACATCGACGTGTGTTACGCGAGCGCGAACAAGTGCCTCCACGCGGTGAGCGGTGCGTCGTTCGTGTGCGTTGCCCCGCGCGTTTGGCCGCGCATCGAGGCGCTGAACCCGCGCTCGTACTATCTCGACCTCCGGCGCTACCGCCGCTACATGGACGAGCTCGCGCAGACGCCGTTCACGCCGGCCGTCTCGGTGTACTTCGCGCTCGACGCAGCGTGCGCGGAATTCCTAGCCGACGGCCACGCGGCGCGGTTCGACATGTACCGCGAGCGGAACGCAAAGTTGCGCGAAGGCCTCGAAGCGCTCGGCATGCCGCCGTTCACGAAGCATGGCTGCGAGTCGAGCTCGATCGTGACGTGCCGGCTGCCCGAAGGCGTTGCATTCGACGCGCTTTACGGCGCCGTCAAGGCGCGCGGAATTGTCCTGTACGGTTGCAAGGGCGTGCTTGCGCGCGACTACCTGCAGATCGCGAACATGGGTCATCTCGCAGACGGGACGATCGAGCATCTGGTTCAGGTATTGGCCGAAGAGATCGCCCGTCTGCGCAGCCTTCCGAAGGCAACGCCTGTCAGCGTGATCGGTCCCGCGCAAAACGAACGTATTGCAGGCTAATTCGAGACTTGCGCGTCGACGAGCCTTGAGGCAGGTTCCCCGCCATGGCTCTGCAGAAAGGCGTCAACGTCAAGCCCGCCGAGGGAAAGCTCGGCATCTTGCTCCCCGGCATGGGTGCCGTGGCGACCACCTTCATCGCTGGTGTTCAGGCGATCCGGCGCGGTCTTGGCAAGCCGATCGGCTCGCTGACCCAGCTCGGACACATTCGCATCGGCAAGCGCACGGACGGCAAGTCGCCCGCGATCAAGGACTACGTGTCGATCGCGAACCTCGACGACATCGCGTTCGGTGGCTGGGACATCTTCCACGACAACGCCTATCAAGCTGCAGTACGCGCCGGCGTGCTCGACACCCGGCTCCTCGATCAGCTCAAGCCCGAGCTCGAAGCGATCAAGCCGATGACGGCGGTGTTCGAGCAGAAGTACGTCAAGAAGCTCAATGGCCCGAACGTGAAGAAGGGCACGTCGAAGCTGGACCTCGCCAACCAGGTGATGGACGACATCAAGGCGTTCAAGGCCACGAACAAGTGCGACCGCCTCGTCGCGGTGTGGTGCGGCTCGACCGAGGTCTATCGCAAGCCGGGCGACGTGCACTCGACGCTCGCGAAGTTCGAGGCTGGCCTCGAGCGTTCCGATGACGACATCGCGCCGTCGCAGATCTACGCGTACGCGTGCCTCAAGATGGGCGTGCCGTACGCGAACGGCGCACCGAACCTGTCGGTCGACACGCCCGCGCTCC
>DASUFX010000369.1:0-9975 GCA_036274355.1 Kofleriaceae bacterium
CGTGCCGCCGCCGGGACAGGCGGAGTTCAGCTTCGATGGCGGCCGCGAGATCAAGGGCTGGGCGGTGAGCGCCGGGCTCGGCTTCCTCGATCGGCCGATGCGGCTGCACACGACCCAGATCAAGATCTTTCCCGTCGAACAGCGCGAGACCCTCGCGCTCGGCGGCGTGTACCAGGTCGGCAACGCACTGATCGTCGATGCGCGGATGCCGTTCGCGCATCAGACCGGCGACCGCTTGATGGGCCTCGGCGATCGGACGCCGCTCCAGGCGACTGTTGTCGGTGACCTCACCCTCGGCGCCCGGCTGCGCGTGATGGAACGCGAGACGTTCGCGACGTATGTGCGCGGCAACCTCACGCTGCCCACCGGCGCTGACTTCGACTTCGCAGGTGAGTCCCGCTACATGTTCGCGTGGATGCTGATCGGCCGGTGGACGCTCCCCGGCGACGTCGTGATCGCCGGGAACGGCGGCGTGCGGTTTCGTCCGCGCGAGGTCGTCGTCGCGGACCGTCTCATCGGCGACGAGCTGTTCGGCAACCTTGGCGTGAGCGTTCCGCTCCCCGCGATCCACGGCCTCTACTGCGACGAGAACGAAGTCCGTCTCACCGGCGAGCTCGTCGGCGTGCTCGGCAGCGACGTCGGCGGCAAAGCGGGCGCGTCGCCGGCGGAGGTGCGAGTAGGCATGACCGAGCGAATTCGCCCATGGCTCGCAATTGCTGCGCGCGTCGGCAAGGGCATCGACGATCACATCGGCGCACCTCGGTTCCGCGCAATGGTCGAGCTCGTCTACCAGGGCGGCGCTCGGTGATACGATCGTTCGGTGGTGGCAGCTCCGGCGAGGTTTGCGCCGGCCGATCGACCGCGAATTGCGGTCGCGGCTGACGGCACGCTCGCGGCCATTCACGAGCGCACGCGCGTCGTCGTCACCGAGGTGCCGAGCTGTGCGCAGTTCGCCGAGCTAGGCGTCGATGCCAAGGCAAGCGACGCCGAGGTTGTCTGGGTCGGTACGCCGCCGCGCCTCCTCGTCGTGTCGCGCTATGCGGCGCACAGCACGGTTCACCTCGTCGATCCATTTGGTCCGCGCACGATCGCTGAGCTGCGGTTCGAGTCGCCGATGCAGCTCCGCGCAAGCGTCGGCAACTTCGCACTCGCAATCGGCGCGCAAGGCGCGATGGTGCTGGCCGCGACCGATCGCGGCCTGACGCCATACCAGTTTCCCGCTCGCGCGATTCCGACGACCGCGGGCGCAGCCGGCACCCAGTTCGTCGTCGCATTGCCGGGCGCGATCGAGGAGTGGGATCCGCAGAGCCGGCTGCCGAAGCGCCGGCTCAAGCTGCCGCGTCCGGCGCAGATCACGGCGGTCGGCGGTAGCGATCGCGCCGTGTGGATGACGACGCAGCAAGACCCAACGCGGATCGATGTCCTCCCGTTCGTCAATCGCGGTCAGCCCAAGCATCACGAATTGCCCGAACCGATCGGTCACGTCGCTTCGCATCCGCGCAGCGACACGATCGCGTGTATCGGCGCGACCACCGGCCGCGTCTACGTCATCGATCTCGACGGCCATACCGGCATGCGCACAGTCGGCCCCGAAGGTATCGAACAAGTCGAAGGCGTCGGCCTCGTCGTCGGCAGAGTCACCGGCCTCCTCGCCGCACAGACGAAACGCCCGCTCGTCGTCGTACCGCTCGAGCACCACGAAGAGCCCGTAGTAGCCGCGCCGGTGTTGCCGCGCAGCGAGCGCAGCGAGTCAATCAAGCGCTCGTCGCTGTACGGCGATGATGAGCAAAACACGAACGTCACGTTGAGCTCGCCGCGCGCCGAGCCGGCAAAACCAGCCGAGCCGGCCGAACCAGCTGAGCCAGCCAAACCAGCCGAGCCAGCGAAACTGGCCGAGCCGAAACTGGCCGAGCCGAAGCTGGCCCCGGATAAGGCCGCGCTCGCCAGCTTCCGCCAGCGCGTCGGCGGCAACCGGCGGACGCTCCAGCCGTTCTCGCTCTGGGCCGAGGCACCGCAGGAGTGGCGCGGCGAAATCGCAGTGTGGACCTACGACGTCCTCGCGAACCAGCCGGTGTCCGACACACCGCAGTCGGTGCCGATCGACACGCTGATCACGCGCTACGATCTGATGGAGGCGTTCGTACCGGTGCTCACCGTCCTCTACGGCGCGCACTTGGTCGGCGCGAACGGCGCAGCACCGATCGACATCGCGCGTTTCGTCGGCTGGCCCGAGGCGCTCGGTCGCGGCGACCTCGCGGACAAGCGCATCGCGGTGTTCGCCGAGTCGCGTGTGCGGCTCGCGCCTGCACTGCTGCGCGTGCTCGACGAGCTACCACCGACAACCGGCACGCTCATCGGTACGCCGGGCGTCGTATCGCTGCTCGGCCCGTGCACGCTCGTATCGGCCGGCCCGCTCACGATCATCGCCGAGGCGTGTGGCTCGTCGATCAGCGGCGCGATTCTCGCCGCGCACGATAACGCCGATCCGCACGAGCTCGTCGCCGAAGCCCGCGCGTACGGCGCAGCCCCGATGTTGCGCGTCAGCCCGCGCACGCTCGCGACCGTGCCCGTCGATCAGCCGGTCATTCTCGTCGCCGACGACGATCACACCGCCGATCAGCTCGGACTGCCGCGCCTGACCTAGCTCGCCGCGCCGACAACTTCGTCGCGCAGGTAGTCCTTCTTCTTGCCGGCGAGCGCGCACGCGATTTTCGCGGCGCTCCAGCCGGAGACGAGCGCGCCTTCGATGCCATAGCCGGGCAGGATCTGATCGCCCGTGAGCGTGAGGTTCTTGAGCCCGGTCACGTACGTCGCCACCGGGTTGTCCTGCCACACCGGCGGCATCGGCAGCGGCACGTTGCGCGGCACGTCGTAGCTGCCGCGGCCACCCGGCACGTGCGGCGGGTTTGCTTCGAAGGGCGAGTGCGCGAGCACGAGGTGCTTCTCGAAGAACGGCATCACGTCACCGAGTCGCTTCCACAGCCCCGCGCGCAGCGCCGCCATTTTCGGTGCGGCGCGGTCGGCATCGAGGAGCTCGGTGCTCGCCAGGACTGCCGCGACGGTTGCGACCACGCGGCCGCCGTCGTCTGTTTCGCCGAGGTGGATCGAGAACGCCGCATCACCGACGGGATCCTTGTCGGGATCCGCGATCACCGCGACCGTCGGCGCCATGTGCTCGGGGATGCCAGCTTCGGCCATCACGATGTTGAACGTGTAGCGATAGCCGACGAGCTGCATGCTCTCGGCCATCTCGCTGACCTTCTTCGGCGTCTTCTTGCCGAGCAGCTCGGCGAGCTCGCTGGCGGTCTTGCTCGCGACGACCTGGCCGGCGCCGATCTCGTCGCCGTTCTGCAGCGTGACGCTCGCGAGCTTGCTCCACGACACGTTCGCCTCGGTCACCGTCCCGGCACGCAGCTCGCCGCCTGCCGTCGTGAGCTTCTCGAGCAGCAGCTCGCGGACTGCTTCGCCGTCGCCGCGCAACGCAGGCGGACCGGCGTGCCATGCGTCGAGCGCGCGGGTCAGCGCCATTGCAGGTGCATTCGGATGCCGAAGCGCGATCGCGCCGAGGTGGCGCCACAGCTTCGCGTTGGGGTCGGTTTCGCAATCCGCCCACCAGGCCTGAGCAGCCTCGGTGGCTTGCTCGGCGAGCTTCGTGGTCTCGCGGCGCTCGAAGAATCCAACGCCGGGATAGGCGTGCTCGCTCGCGAACAGCGGATCGAGCGTGCGTGCGATGTCGCGGCCGCGCTGCCAGCGCGTGAGCAGCGCATCGCTTGCTGCACCGAGCTCGCGCGCCAGCTCGCTGGCGACACGATCGCTCCCGAGATCGACGCGAAAATCCGGCGCGACGATCTGCGCCGCGATGCGCGGCTCGCGCAGCTTGCGTCGTAGAGCCATCTCGGCGTGGAGCTCTTTGAGCACGCGCTCGCCGGGTGACCCGGTGCCGACCGGCCACAGCATGGGCTCGATCGGGAGCTTGTGGGGGCCGAGCATGTAGCGCGCGGGCCGATCCGAGCCGAGCACGAGCGTGCGCATGCCACGGCGCGCGCACAGCGTGGCGCAGACCAGCGCGGCAATGTCGTCACCCAGTACGACCAGATCGTACGTGTTACTCGGCACGCTCCACCACGTGCCGACCTTGGCACGAGTAGAGACCCGCCGCCAAGCGCCGAACCACGTCTGCAAGCACGCGGTGCTCCTCGCGCTGAATTCGCGCCTGCAGCGATCCAGCGTCATCGGCCGGAAACACCGCGACCGGCACTTGCGTGATGATCGGTCCGCCGTCGAGGCTCGTGTCGACGAAGTGAATCGTCACGCCCGACACCTTCACGCCGTGCGCGATTGCTTGCGCCGCCGCGTCGACACCGGGGAACGCGGGCAATAGCGACGGGTGCGTGTTGATGATCCGCTGCGGATAGCGCGTGATGAAGTGCGGCGTGAGCACGCGCATGAAGCCAGCGAGCACGACGAGCTCGGCGCCATGCTCGTCGAGCGTCGCGAGCAGCTTGTCCTCGAATGCCTGGCGCTCGGCAAACTGCTTGTGATCGACGACGACCGCCGGCTTGCCCGCATCGGTCGCGCGCTGCAGGGCAGGGGCCTCGGGGCGATTCGAGACGACGACCGCGATCGTGCCAGGTGCGAGCTCGCCGCGCGCTTCGGCATCGAGCAGCGCCTGCAGATTCGTCCCGCTGCCGGAGACGAGAACACCGATCTTCATTTGAACCGCGATGATTCGCCGCCGCCGCGCGGCACCAGCTTGCCGACGACGCGCGCGCGATAGCTCGCGAGGAGCTCGACACTGCGCGCAGCCGCATCCGCTGGCACGACGATGATCATGCCGAGGCCCATGTTGAACGTGCGATTCATCTCGTCGTCGGTGACACCGGCGCTCTGGATCAGTTTCAGGATCGCCGGCACCTCCCACGTCGATGGGTCGAGCTCGACCGCGAGCGTGTCGTCCGCGAAGATGCGCGGCGGATTTTCGACGAGGCCACCACCGGTGATGTGCGCGGCCGCCTTCCACGGCTGCTCGGCGATGCGCTTGAACGCGTCGGCGTAGATGATCGTCGGGCGCAGCATCTCGTCGGCCACCGTGGCGCCGCCGAGCACGTCCGGCTTTGCATCGAGCGGCAGCTTCAGCGTCTCGAGCACGACCTTGCGCGCGAGCGAATGGCCGTTCGAGTGCAGGCCCGCGGACGGGAGGCCGATCACGATGTCGCCGGCCACGAGATCGCGGCGCGGGCGAATCGCACTCTTCTCGACGACGCCGACGCAAAAGCCGGCGAGGTCGTAGTCGCTGCCGTGATAGAGGCCGGGCAGCTCGGCGGTCTCCCCGCCGACGAGCGCGCATCCGGACTGCCGGCAGCCCTCGGCGATGCCGCTGATCACGCTCGCCGCGGTATCGACATCGAGCGCGCCGGTCGCGAAGTAGTCGAGGAAGAACAGCGGCTCGGCGCCGGTGACGAGCACGTCGTTGACGCACATCGCGACCAGGTCGATGCCGATCGTGTCGTGGCGGTTCGCCGCGAACGCGGTCTTGAGCTTGGTTCCGACGCCATCGGTACCGCTGACGAGGATGGGCTCCTTGTACGCGGTCGGAATCCGGCACAGTGCACTGAATCCGCCTATGCCGCCGAGTACCTCGGGGCGCGTAGTCGCCTTCGCGAGCGGCTTGATGCGCTCGACGAGTGCATTCCCGGCGTCGATGTCGACCCCTGCGTCCTTATAGGTGAGCGCCATCGCCGCTCGTGTACCATACCCCGGTGCCTGTCATCGACGTCGTGGTGCCGGTACGCGACCACGCAGCGAGCTTAGGACCACTGCTACGCGAGCTCCCGCATCGGGCGATTCGTTCGACGGTCGTGGTCGATCGCGCGTCGAAGGACCGCAGCGCCGAGATTGCGCGCGATGCCGGCGCCCTCGTGCTGCGCGAGGCGGGCGGTGGCTACGGTGCCGCTTGTCTGCGGGCGCAGGCGCATTTCGGAGCGCTGCCACGCGTCCCCGACATCGTCGTGTTCGTGCCCGGAGATCGGCCAGCCGCGGCAGCTGCGGTGCTCGACCTCGTGGCGCCGATCGTCGATCGCAGCGTCGAGCTGGTCGTCGGTCACGAGACCGGGCGGCGCAAGGTCCGCGAGAAACTCGTTCTCGGGCTGATCGACACCGTCTATCGCCAGCGGTGGTCGGGTGTGGGCCCGGTGCGCGCGCTCAAGTTTCCTGCGCTGGTCGCGCTGGGAATGCGTGATCGCGGCGATGGCTGGGATGTCGAGATGCTGGTCCGCGCGGTCAAGCTAGGCCTGACCTGCGACGAAGTTGGGCTTCCCGCCGACGCACATCGCGATCCCAAGGTGGGAAGTCGCGCGCTACTCCACATCCTGCGCCACGCGACGATGCGATGATCGCCGCGACGATGGTCGTGGCGAGGATGGTCGCAACTTGGCCGGCTGAGATCTCCGTGGGATGATGGTGCTGTGAACGACGGCTTGGAGCGGTTTGCACGCGACTTCAAGGCGGGCACCGTGCTGTTCGAAGAGGGCCAGCCTGGGGCGGATATGTACGTCGTGCTGGCGGGGCAGGTGGAGATTCGCCGCAAGGTCGGCGAAATCGAGCATGCGCTCGCGGTGTTGATGCCGGGCGATTTCTTCGGGGAGATGGCGATCCTCAACGCGCGGCCGCGCTCGGCGACCGCGGTCACGCGCATCGATTCGCGGCTGCTCGTGATCGAGGGGCGCATGTTCGAAGCGATGCTCCGCGCGCGTCCTGAAATCGCGCTGCGCATCATCAAGGCGCTCGCGATGCGGCTCGATAATTCGAACCAGCACGTCGAGCTGCTTCTGCTGCCGACGCCGAACCACAAGGTCGTGCAGTGCCTGCGGCACATGGCCGAGGAGCAGATGATGCTCGCCGGCGGGCAGGTCACGCCGGGCACCGCGATCCTGGTGCCGAAGCGCGTCGAGGACATTGCCGTACGCGTCGGTCTGCCAGTCGCCGAGGTGATCGACGTCGTCGATCGTTTGCGTGCCGCGCGCCTCCTGCTGCTGGCACAAGACGCCGGCATCGATGGCGATGGCTTCATCGTCCCAGAGGTGGGACGGCTACTCGAGTTCCTCGAGTTCTTGAACCTGAAAGATCGCTTCGGCGTTTAAGCAGAGCGGCGAAAAGGGGGCAGACCCCTTTTACGCAGCCGCTTCGCCATCACGAATCGAGATGACCTTGCGAACGAGAGCAGGGAGCTCGTCGTTCTTGCCGTGCACCAAGGTCTCGATCTCGGGAGCCATCTGACCGAGCTGCTGGACCAGAGCCGTGCTGGTGGTACCCGTGAGCAGCGTCGACACGATTGCGACGATGAACGAGCCACCCCAGATTTCCCGGACTGCCTCGGCCGCAGAATTGGCCTGGACGACCGTGAAGCCTTCGGCTTCGAGGGCGCGGGTAATTTCCTCGCGCTCCGTGCTGATTTCATTAACGACTAGGACGGAAGACATCGCGACCTCACTAGGGGCGGCCGAATTCTATCGATCTACACCCAAAACGCCCTTCAGGCTGCGTTTTCCCTTTTGGTGTCTAGCAGAAGCGTGGCCATACCGCGAGAGAAAGTCGATGGAATCACGAGGTAAGAAGGATTTGGAGATCGTGACGAACCTCAAAACCGACCCCTTTACGCAACTTAGCGGTCCTGCTATGAGTGCGCCCCATGGCCTGGTGGTCGCGAACGCAGGGGCTGGCTGAGCAGCCGAAAAAGTCCGTCCCCAAAGGGATTTGGATTAAGTGCGAGCGGTGCGCGGCCACCCTGTACGAGGCCGACCTGGACGCTAACTTCCGAGTTTGCTCCAGTTGTCAGCACCACTTCCGGATGCCGACCGAGGCGCGCATCAAGATGATGTGCGATCTCGGTACCTGGCAGGAGCACGATCGCGAGCTCGAGAGCGGCGATCCACTCGGCTTCCGGGTCGACGGCAAGAAGTACGTAGATCAGGTCAAGGGCACGACCAAGAAGGTCGGCCCCGGCGACGCCTACCGCGCGGGCACCGCGACGATGGGTGGCATCGCGGTCGAGATCGGCTTCTTCGTGTTCGAGTTCATGGGCGGCTCGATGGGCTCGGTGGTTGGCGAGAAGATCACGCGCCAGTTCGAGCGCGCGGCCGCCCACAAGCGACCCGCGATCATGTTCTCCGCGTCGGGCGGCGCGCGCATGCAAGAGGGCGTGCTGTCGCTGATGCAGATGGCGAAGACGAGCGCGGCCCGGTCGCGACTCCGCGAAGCCCGCGTGCCGTACATCTCGGTGCTGCTGCACCCGACCACGGGCGGCGTCGCTGCATCGGTCGCGATGCTCGGCGATCTGATCGTCGCGGAGCCCGATGCATTGATCGGCTTTGCCGGCCCGCGCGTGATCGAACAGACGATCCGCCAGCAGCTGCCGCCCGGTTTCCAGCGCTCCGAGTTCTTGCTCGAGCACGGCATGGTCGACATGGTCGTGCCGCGCAAGGATCTCAAGAGCACGCTCGAGCGCACGCTGCGCTGGTTCGAGCGCGGCCGCGAGCCGGAGCGCCGCACCGGCACCGCCGCCGATGACATCGCAGAGCCGCCGGCAACGGACTAAGGTCCGTCCCGCGGATCTATGTCACGGGGCGGCAGCGGATTGACCATGACGTATGTCGAGCTGCTGCAGCGGCTCGTCAGTGCGCGTCGCTTCGGCATGAAGCTCGGCCTCGAGCGCATGCGCGAGCTGCTCGACACGCTCGGCGCGCCCGATCGCAAGCTCGGCACGGTCGTCCACATTGCCGGCACGAACGGCAAGGGCTCGACCGTCGCGATGGTCGCTGCCCTCGCGCGCTCTGCGGGCAAGCGGGTCGCGACGTACACGTCGCCTCATCTCTCGACCCTGCGCGAGCGGATCACGATCGATGGCCAGCTCGTCTCCGAGGACGAGGTCGTGCGTGCAGCCGAGGAGGTGAGTGCGGCAGGTGGCGACGAGCTGACGTTCTTCGAGCAGGTCACCGCGATCGCCTTCGTGATCATCGCGGCGCGCGCGGTCGATATCACCGTGCTCGAAGTCGGGCTCGGCGGTCGGCTCGATGCGACGAACGTGGTCGCGGCACCGATCGCAGCGGTCACTGGCGTCGCGCTCGATCACGAGGCGATCCTCGGAACCACGCTCGACGCGATCGCGTTCGAGAAGGCCGGCATCTTCAAACGCGGCCAGCGCGCGTTCATCGGCTGCGCCGGGGAGCCGGCGGCGGTGCCACTACTCGTACAGCACGCGCGCGCGGCCGGGGTGGCCGAGCTATCCGTGATCGACGAGCCCGCGAACGTGACGCTCGCGCTGCCGGGTGCGCATCAGCAGCAGAACGCTGCGCTCGCACTCGCGCTCGTCGAGGCGCTCGGCCTCGCGCCAGATCGCAGCGTGCTCGCGACGCTGTCACATCCCGGCCGGTTCGAGATCGTGGGCGATGTGATCCTCGACGGCGCGCACAATCCGCATGGCGCGCGCGCACTCGCCGCGACGCTGCAGGAGCGCGGCCTGCGGCCAACGCTGGTCGTTGCCGTGTCGGCCGACAAGGATGTCGCCGCGATCGCCAGCGCGCTCGAACCGCAGGTGAGTGCGGTGATCGCGACGCGCTACCAACAAGAGCGGGCGCTCGCGCCGGAGGACCTCGCAAATGGATTCCGAGCGGCGGTCGGGCAGGGCGGTGCACAAGCGATGCAGATCGAGACCGCGCCCGATCTCGCCACTGCAATCGCACGCGCGCGCACGCTCGGCTCGCCGATCCTGATCGCCGGCTCGCTGTTTCTCGTCGGCGAAGCGCGCACGCTGCTACTCGGCGCGCCGACCGACCCAGTGGTCGTCAGCGACCCCGTTTCGGCTCGGGCATAGTCCAGCGTAGGTCGAGCAGCGTCTTCTGCGCGCCCTCCCATGACTTGGCGCGGAACGTGGCGCGGATCTCCTTCGCACCTGCGAGCTCGAGCAGACCCTCGAAGAAG
>DASUFX010000370.1:0-3523 GCA_036274355.1 Kofleriaceae bacterium
GACGATCGAGCCGCGTGCCAGGCGCGCGCGCTGAGACTCAGCTCGTCGTCGCCGCGATCAGAAATGCGAGCTCGGCCAGCTCGATCGCGGCACCGTAGACGTCACCGGTCAGTCCGCCGAGGCGACGGTAGATCCAGAACCCGAGACCGAGCGCGACCGCGAGTGCGGCCAGCGTGGGCACGAGCGCTCGAACGCCGACGACCACGATGATCGCAACCGTCGTGCACGTGGCGACGACGAGATGCGACACGCGCGCGTGACCATTGAACGCTTTGCCGAGGCCTTCCTTGCGCGCGTACGGAAACCCGACGAGCAGCACGCACGCTGCCCAGCGCGCCGCCGCCGGGAATACGAACAGCGCCCAGCTGATCGCGGCTCGCTGGAGCGCGACAAGCGCGAATACCTTCGCGACGAGCACGATGACGATCGCCGCGGCGCCATGCGCGCCGATGCGGCTATCGCGCATGATCTCGAGCATCCGCTCGCGGTTGCCGCGCGAGCCGCTCAGGCCGTCGAACACGTCGGCCACACCGTCGATGTGCAGGCCGCCGGTGAGACCCAGCATCAGCGCGACGAGGCCGAGCGCGATGATCTCGTGCGACGCATGACCACGCGCGAGGTGCTCGCCCCATGCGAGCATCGCTCCGAGCAGCAGGCCGACCGTCGGAAACCAGGCGAGCGACTGGCCGAAGTCGGCGTCGCGTACCTCGCGCAGGTTGATCGGCGTGCGCGTGAGGAATGTCAGCGCTACCGCGAACGATCGGAGGCTCACTCGATCACGCCCCCGAGTCGCTCACGCCCGCGGAGGCGAACGTCGCCATCTCGCTCAGGATCCGCAGCGACGCGTCGACGAGACTCATCGCGAGCGCAGCGCCGGATCCTTCGCCGAGCCGAAGATCGAGATCGAGCAGCGGCTTCGCGCCGATCGCGGCGAGCACGAGCCGGTGTCCCGCCTCGACCGAGCGATGCGATGCGATCAGATAGCCGGCCGATGCCGGCGCGATGCGCACCGCGCACAACGCCGCAGTGCTCGCGATGAAGCCGTCCATCACGACGGGAACTCGCTGCGCGGCCGCGCCGAGCACGACGCCACAAAGCCCCGCGATTTCGAACCCGCCGAGCTTCGCGAGCGTGTCGATTGCATCGGCCGCATCGGGTTTGGTGACGGCGAGTGCTTGCTTGATCGTGGCGATCTTGCGCGAGAACGTCGCGTCGTCGATTCCGGTGCCGCGACCGGTGACCTCGTCCGGCGATGCCCCCGTGAACACGGAAGTCAGCGCGCTCGCTGCGGTCGTGTTGCCGATGCCCATCTCGCCGATGCCGATCAGCGTCACGCCTTCGGCGGCGAGCTCGATCGCGATGCGAATTCCGACTTCGATGGCCGCGATCGCTTCGGCGCGCGTCATTGCGGGCTCGCGCGCGAAGTTGCGAGTGCCCGGTCCGATGCGTTCGCTGCGAATGCCGGCGTCGGCGGGCAACGGCTGCTTGACTCCCATGTCGACGACGATGACGCGCGCATCGGCATGCCGGCCGAGCACGTTGATCGCGGCGCCACCGCGCGCGAAGTTGAGCAGCATCTGCGCGGTGACCTCTTGCGGGTACGCGCTGACACCGGCTTCGGCCACACCGTGATCAGCGCCCATCACGACGATCGCTTTTCGCGATGTAGCGGGAAACGTCGTGCCGCGGATCGCAGCGACCTGGCACGCGACGTCTTCGAGTCGGCCGAGGCTGCGGCGCGGCTTGGTCTTGACGTCGAGGATCCGCTGCGTCTCGTCGGCGATGTGCTGGTCGATCGCGACGATGCGCTGACACGTCTCATTTACTAGTTTCACGAGCTTCTCCCTCTTGGATCTGAACCGGCGCGGGCTTGATGCGCAGCACGGTACCGAGAATCGCCACGTCGATCTCGTCGGCGTGACGCGCGATTCGCTGATGCGCGATCCCCGCGATGTCGCGAAACGCGCGACCGAGCGCCGACTCCGGGACGATTCCCATGCCGACCTCATTCGTCACGATGACGGAGTGGAACCGGCGCTGCGCGAGCACCGCGACGAGCTCGTCGACGCGCTCGAAGATCTGCAGCGTCGACATCTCCCGCAGCAACAGGTTCGACAGCCAGAGCGTCAGACAATCGACGAGCACGACATCCACGCCATCGAGCGCGGCAAGCGCCTGCGCGACCGCGAGTGGCTCCTCGATCGTCCGGAACTCGTCGCCGCGCTCGTTGCGATGAAGTGCAATGCGGTCGCGCATCTCGTCATCGAATGCTTGCGCCGTCGCGACGAACACGCGCCGTGCTCCGAGTGAACGTGCACGCGCCAGTGCGAACGTGCTCTTGCCGGAGCGCACGCCGCCGCCGACGAGGATCAGCTGGTTCGTCACGACGGCCGATCCTCGAGTAGCGAGGTCACGATCGCGAGCGACACGTCGAGGTCTGCCTCGCGGAACACTTCGAGCGTGAGCACGCCGTCGTAGCCCTCGGCAAACAGCGTGTCGATCAGCATGCGCGCGCGGTCGCGCGGATAGTACTGGAGCCCGCGATGATCGCGGCCCATCGGATCGAGCCCGTGCCACTGGATGACGCGCGTGCGGTGGAGATGACGGCGCAACAGCGCGAGCTCGTCAGCGCCATCTCTCACGAGGTGACCGACATCGAGCGCGACCGAGAGTCCGAGATCGACGATCACCGGCTCGATGAGCGCGAAGTCGTAATCGAGAACTTCGACGCATAGATCGCGCGGTGCGATACCGGAGGCGAGGATCGATTCGAGCGACAGCCGGGCACGCGCGCGCCACGCATCGAGGTCCGACGGAATGTTGGGATCGTGTTCGTGCTCGCCGAGGTAGACGTGAACGATCGCAACCTCGGGGCGAAACGGGATCGCCACCTCGAGCGCACGCCGTACCGACGAGACCGACGCTTGCCGCCGCGATTCGTTGGCGCTCGCGAGGCTCGCGTCGAGCGGCGTGTGCAGCGAGTAGGTGATCCCGGTACGCGCCTTGTGCTCCGCCAAGTGGCGAGCTTCATCAGCACCCGGCAGTCCGTCGCTTTCGAAGAACAAGATCTCGACATCTTCGACCCGACCAGCGAGTCGTTCGACATTGAACGCCCATCCACCGGGGTGAATGAACGATGTGGTTCCCAAGCGAAATGGCACGTTCATCATGGCCTGACGAAACGACGTGTTGACGAGGTCATGGTGTTTCCGTATGGTGCCGACGGTTTTGACAATCGAATAGCGATCGCAGGTTCGCGCGACGAGGTTTGCGCGAAAAAGGGAAGCCGGTCAAACACCGGCGCGGTCCCGCCACTGTAGGTGGAGAGTCACTTCGAATTACCACTGGCCCACGGGCTGGGAAGGTTGAAGCGGCGTTCCGGCATTGCCGGAAGATCCACGAGCCAGGAAACCTGCCTGCGATCGATGAACCTTCTCGCGGAGAACGAGGACGGACTTCGGCATTGATCGGCCGCATCCGCCTCAGCTCCGGCTTCGAGGCACTATGCGGTGGAGATGGTTCG
>DASUFX010000371.1:0-16231 GCA_036274355.1 Kofleriaceae bacterium
GCGGAGCTCGTCCCACGACCATCGCCTGGACTGATCGCTGTTGCCTTCGACCGAGAAATCCCACCGGTCGAGTGGCGTACGTGGCGTCGGTCCTGCCGACAGCACGGGAAATCCACGCTCGACGTACTGCCCCGGCGGTAGGCGCCCGGCGACTTCGCCGGGCTGCCGGCGACCACGAAATCCGCGCGACACAGATTTTTCACTCATGACCTGACGCTAGGTGCTGCACGCGCCGGACCATCGCGAGCGATCAGCGCGCTGTGCCTTTCACTTGCGAACACCGTGGCGCATCCCGGCACGCCACTCGCACGTATCGATGACGTGCCCGAGGAGAAACACGGAGAACACAGATGAGAATCGGCATGATTGGACTCGGCCGCATGGGCGCGAACTTCGAATTTGGCGGTCACGAGGAGAAGCGGCCATGACCACGGAGCCCATGTCAGACGCGCTGGTGATCTTCGGTGCCACTGGCGACCTCGCGTACAAGCAGATCTTCCCGGCGCTGCAAGCGATGGTGCGTCGCGGTGCCCTGACCGTGCCAGTCATCGGTGTAGCGAGAACCCGCCGCAGCGACGACGACTTGCGCGAACGCGCTCGCGACAGTGTCGAGCACCATGGCGGGTTCGATCGCGAAGCGTTCGACAAACTTGCGCGCTTGCTGCGCTACGTCTCGATCAACTATAGCGATCCGCAGAGCTTCGCCGACTTGAATCGCGCACTCGATGGCGCGAAGCGACCGCTGCACTATCTCGCGATTCCGCCGAGTGCGTTCACGACCGCGGTCGCAGGGCTTACCCGAGTGCGCGGCACTGACAACGCGCGGGTCGCGCTCGAGAAGCCGTTCGGGCGCGATCGTGCTTCGGCGCGTGCGCTCGACAAGTGCCTGCACGATGTCTTCCCAGAGTCGGCCATCTTTCGTATCGACCACTACCTCGGCAAGGAGCCGGTGCAGAATCTGTTGTACTTCCGCTTCGCCAACTCGTTTCCCGAGCCGCTGTGGAATCGCGAGCTCGTGAGCAGCGTAGAGATCACGATGGCCGAAGACTTCGGCGTCGCTGGGCGCGGCAGTTTCTACGAGGAGACCGGCGCGATTCGCGACGTCCTCCAGAACCACCTGCTCGTGGTGACCTCGATCTTGGCGATGGACGGCCCCGTTGGGCAGAACGTCGAAGCAGTGCGCGACGAGAAGGCGCGCGTGCTCAAGGCGATCGCGCCGCTCGATCGCTCCCGCGTCGTGCGCGGGCAGTACCGCGGGTACCGCGACGAGCGCGGCGTCGCGCCGGGCTCGATGGTCGAGACCTTCGCAGCCGTCGAGCTCCAGATCGATACCTGGCGGTGGGCCGGCGTCCCGTTCTTCATGCGTACCGGAAAGCTGATGCCGTGCACGGCTACCGAAGTGATGATCCAGCTCAAGAAGCCGCCGCGCGAGATCTTCGGCGAACACATTTCTTGCCCCGACTACTTCCGCTTTCGCCTCGAGCCCGAGATCGTGATCGCGCTTGGCATCCGCGTCAGGCGCCCGGGTGCCGCGACGAGCGACTCGATGGTTGGCGAAGACAAGGAGCTGCTCGCATCTGAAGACCCGAAGCTAGGGACGTTGCCCTACGAGCGACTGCTCGGCGACGCGATGCGCGGTGATCAGAGTCTGTTCGCCCGCCAGGACGCGATCGAGGAGCAGTGGCGCATCGTCGATCCGGTGCTCGGCGACGCCGTGCCGCTCCACTATTACGACAAGGGCACCTGGGGCCCCGCCGAGGCCGAGCGGGTGTCGCCCTGGGGTTGCAGCAACCCCCTCGCACCAGCCCGGAGGAAATCCTCGTGACTCGAGCGTGCGATAGAAGGCAATCCCCGAATCCTCACGGATGAACGCGGATGATGGTCTTTCCCTTGATCCGCTCGGTCGGGTTGAAGGCCGCAACCGCATCGTCAAGGGCAGCCACGTTGCCGATGTTTGTCCGCAGCCGACCATCCCGGACTCGCTGGACGAGCAGACTCAACTGGGCGCGATCGGGTACGACGACGAAGTCGATCGTCAGGCCGCTCTTCGGCCGCGCCTCGGTCGGACCGGTAATGGTCACCAGCGTTCCTCCGGCGCGAATCACGCCCGCAGACCGCTTCGCGATGTCACCGCCGAGGACATCGAAAACCAGATCTACCCCGTCGACATCTTCCAGGGCGTCGTTATCGAGGTCGACGAACTCCTGTGCGCCGAAGTCGAGAGCCGTCTGACGGGCGGAAGCGCGCCCGGTGCCGATGACGTACGCGCCGGCCTCACGTGCGAGCTGGGTCGCCATCGAACCGACTACGCCGGCCGCACCGTGCACGAGGACGCTCGACCCCGCACGAAGGCGGCCGTGCTCGAACAGCCCCTGCCACGCGGTCAGGCCCGACATCACGAGGCCCGCACCTACGGTGAAGTCAACGTCGCCGGGCAGCGGTGCGAGGTTGCGTGCCTCGACGGCTATGTACTCCGCCAACGTGCCGTCGCGAGTCCAGTCCGTGAGGCCGAACACCCGCTGTCCCACCGTCAACCCCGTCGTTCCATAGGCGAGGGCGGTGACCACTCCGGCCAGCTCGTGACCCGGGATCGAAGGCGTCCGGTCACGGCCTAGGCGGTCGATCCAGGTCGAGGGCCACGACAGCTCATTCCCGGTGAATCCCGACGCACGGACCTGAACAACGACATCGCCGTAGTTCGGGCCCGACACCTGCGGCTCGGGCCGCTCCATCAACTTCATCCCGGCCGTTCCCGCAGCCTGATCGGTCACCACGATCGCCTTCATCGGTCACCTCCCTATGTCGAGCTCTTGCCTTGAGGCTTTGCACTTTTGATTCCGTAGTCCCACGCAGCGCGTGCGCTGCATGAGCTGCCGCCCGCCGAAGCTATGTTGCGCAGCACTGATAACCGTCACGCGTCTCCGTTTCGGGAGTACGGCGTTGCCCGCGTGGCGGTTCGACGCAGTAAGCTCGCGGCGTGAAGCGGTACCTGTTCGTCGCGCTGCTCGCTGCGTGTCCGAAGAGCGGCGACAAGCCGAAGCCCGTCGAGCCTGCGGGTCGCGGTGATGCGCAGAGCCGGCTGTTGCCGGAGATGGATGCCGGTCCACTGACGCTCGCCCCTGCCCCGCCGCTTCCCGCGGTGCCGGCTGGCCTACCGACGCCGCCCGCGCATCCGCGCGTCACGCCCGAAGCGCTCGCGCTCGGTGAGCTGTTGTTCTATGACACGCGGCTCTCGCAGAGTGGCTCGCGGTCGTGCGCGAACTGCCACGATCCGGCGACCGGCTATTCGGGCAACGTGCAGCTCGCGGCCGACGGCAAACAGAACCTGCGCCGCACACCAGCGCTCGTGAATCTCGCGTGGGCGAAGGAATTCGGGTGGGACGGCCGTTACGGAACGTTCGCCGAGCACCTGCCGCCGCATCTGAAAGGCCAGCTCGGCGATCCGCTCGACGCGGTAACGGCGCGCATCGATGCGGTGCCGCTCTATCACCTGCACCTCGCACGGATCGGCGGCACGCCGCAGGATGCGATCGCGCAAGCGCTCGAAGCATTCGTGCTCACCCGCTACGAGGGCGACACACCGTGGGACCGCATGGAGCGCACCGCGCTCACGAAAGCCGGTACTGCCTCGAGCGATCCGATCGTCGCCGGCTACCAGCTGTTCGTCGGCAAGGCGCAATGCGGCCAGTGTCATCCGCCGCCGCTCTACACCGACCACGGCTTTCACAAGGTCGCGCCGAATCCGTTCGGTGACAAAGGCAAGGCCGGCGGATTCAAGACGCCGACGCTCCGCGGTGCGGCGAACCGCACGTCGTTCTTTCATGCCGGCAGCGTGAAGACGCTCGAGGACGCGGTCGCGCAGTATCAAAAGCCGCCGGCGGACGTCGATCCGGTGCTCGCCAAAATCAAGCTCACGCCCGACGAGGCCGCGCAGCTCGTGGCATTTCTGAAGGCGCTGACGGCGGATCGGCCCGCACCGACGAAACCAGTGTTGCCGTAGCAGTCCTTGCGCTAGATTCCACGGGCCCATGTGGGGCCGCCGCCTTCGCTACGTGCTGACGCTGCTCGCGCTGTGCTCGATCGCGACGTGCCCGGCCGCGAAGCGCGCGTGTACCGCGAAGAACCGCTCGCGCGAGGCCGAAAACCTGCTCGGTGTGCTCGCCGATCGCGTCGCCACGGTGGTCGCGACGACCGGCAAGGTCCCGCCCACGCCGGCAGGACCGACCCCGCAGCCGTCGTGCTGCGAGCAAGGCGGCGAGTGCAAGGCCGATCCCAGCATGTGGGCAACGCCCGGATGGCGCGAGCTCCAGTTCTCCGTCGATGGCGCGCATCGCTACACGTATCAGTACGTGCCCGATGCCAGCGGCCAGTCGGCCGTCCTGCGCGCTACCGGCGACCTCGACTGTGACGACGTGCTCGGCGTTTACGAGCTTCGAGTGACGGTCAAGGGCACGAGCTTGTTGCGCGCCTGGCATCGCCAGAACCCGTACGAGTAAGATGTCCGCATCATGCGGATGTTGATCGCCCTGCTCCTCTGCGTCGCCTGCAGCAAAAACAACGAGCCACCTCCACCGAGTAGTGGCTCGCCGATGGCGCAGCCGGAGTCTGGCCCCAAAGGCAAGAAGCCCGCGGCCAGCGCCGGCATTCCCGAGAAGTCGCAGCAGATGTTCATGACCGTGTGCGCGACCTGTCACGGCGCCGACGGCAGCGGCAACGGCCCGGCGGCGGAGACGCTGACCACGAAGCCGCGCAACTACACCGACCCGGCGTGGCAAGCGAGCGTCACCGACGACGTGATTCGCAACACGATCCTCAAGGGCGGTCAGGCGATGGGCAAGAGTCCGCTCATGCCCGGTAACCCGCAGCTTGCCGAGGATCCGGAAACACTCGACGGCCTCGTGCAGATCATCCGCGGCTTCGGCAAAAAATGACCGACGCCGCGCCGCTCACGCTGGTGACGAGCCACGACGGCCAGTGGGCGGTCGCGCGTCAGGATCGCAAGCTCGTGCTGATGCCCGGTGCGGGTGGCGCGCCGGTCGCGAGCGTCGAGCTGTCGTCGGCGGATGTCGACATCGCGCTCGTCGGGCCACCGACCGCACTCATCGTGCTGTCGCGCGATCCGGATGCGCGCGGCATCGTGCTGTACACGACGCCATATCTCGAAGCGGCGGCGCGCATCGATCTCGATATCGATGCCCGGCTCGCGGCAGCCTCGGGTCCGCGCGTCGCGGTCGCATCGGCCGACAACAAGAACGTCGCGGTCGTGCGTTCGGCCGGGCGCGCGCTCGCCACGCAGAAGCTCGATCTCACGCCACCGATCGAGTTCATCGTCGGGCTCGAGCGCAATCAGATGCTGTTCGGGCTCTCGAAGAAGCTCGAAGTCTGGGACGCGGTATCGGGGCGACCGATGTTGCGTGCGCAGTTTCAGTTGCCGCCGCCTCCGCGCGTGCTCGGCGCCAGCGCCGGTCACTTGTGGGCGCGGCAGATCGGCAGCGACGAGATCTTTCTCTACCGGCTTTCCGACGGCCGGCCGTTTCGTCACGACGCCGGCGCGCCGATCAGCGACGTGATCTGTCATCCCGCATCGCCGCTGCTCGTGCTCGTCACCCCGAAAGGACTGCTGCGCCTGCACGGCTACGCGCACAGTCTCACCCCGCTCGACGACGTGCCGGACAATCATGGTGCGCTCGCCCTCCACGTCAGCGGCGAGGACATCACGCTGCTCGGCTTCACCGGCGTCGGCGCCGACATGTGGCGGCTGCCGATCAGTGGCAGCAGCACGGGTGCGATCGCGGTGCAGACCGCGACACCGAGCGCTGTACCGGTCGCATCGGAGACCGCGCGGCCGAGCACGCCAGCGACTGCGAGCCGCTGGCGGGAACCACTCGCGACCTATGGCGCGGAGCTCGCGCGCGGTAGCGAAGCCGAGCTGCCGATCGTGGCGATCGACAACGAGCTCGGCGATCTCGCGCACCGCTTGGAACTGTCGGCGACTGCGCGCCGCGTGCTGACCGCGCTCTACGCGCTACATCTTATCGGCGAATCGATCTCGATCGCCGCACTCGCAAAGGCGACCGGCGACTGGACCGAAGCACTCGGCCAAGGCGAGCTCGGTGCCCTCGCGATGCTGCGCCGCAAGCACGGCAAGATCGGGCTGCGCACCGCGGTCCGCGATTTCCTCGACGGCGCCGCGCCGCGTTCGATCCGGATCGTCGGCACTGGCGCGACGACGCCACGCACCGGCGCATTTCGCGTGTCACGCGATTCGCGCACGGACGCCGAGATCGAGACCGCGCTGGCCGGCGAGCTCGGCCGGATCGCAGTCGTCGATGGCTCCTTGCGGTCGGCACTGCTCGAAGCGCGACTGCACGGCGCGACGGCGATCGCGTACAGCGTGCCCGCCGAACGGCCGCGCCCGTGGCCACGCGATGCTGGGCTGGTGCTCGTGCTCTACGGCACGAACGCGTCGTGGGTTGCGGACCTGCCGACGCTCGGCGCTACAGCTTCATGACGATGGCGTTCTTCTTCGTCGACTTCTCGAGCTCTGCCTTCGCGTCGTTCGCCGCTTCCATCGACTTGTAGGAGCCCATGCGAACGCGGAAGTACTGCTTGCCGTCGACGGCGCCCTCGGTGATGTACGCCGAGTAGCCCGCGTTCTTCATCGAATCCAGATAGGCCTGCGCTTCCGTTTTGTCCTGGAACGACGACAGCTGCAGCGTGAACTTCGCCTTCGCGGGCTCGTCCTTCTTGGCCTCGTCCTTCTTGGCCTCGTCCTTCTTGGCTTCGTCCTTCTTGGCCTCGACCTTCGCTTCGTCCTTCTTGACGTCAACCTTCTTGGCCTCGTCCTTCTTCATCTCGGCCTTCGGCTCGTCCTTCTTCGCTTCAGCCTTCTTCGGCTCGTCCTTCTTCACCTCGGCCTTCGGTTCGTCCTTCTTCGCTTCGGCTTTCGGCTCGTCCTTCTTCACGTCGACCTTCGGCTCGTCCTTCTTTGACTTCGGATCGTCCTTCTGGCTGAAGCCCGAAGCCTGAGGCCTGGAGCCTTTCTGAGGCATCGCGGCGATCGTCTTCTCGACGTCGCTCACCGGGCCGTCTGCGCCGCGCAGCGCGCCCTGAAACGACAGCCCGTTACCGCCCTCGAGGCGATCGAGTGCCGCTAGCGGATCGACCGTGGCCGCGACCCGTGCGCGGTCGGTGTGACCGCGGGCCTCGACGCGCCGGCCCACCATCACGCCCAGTACGAACACCAGGCCCACGATGACCGCCCCGCCGAAGAACAAATAGAAGATCTGACGACCGTCGAGGCTGACCTCGATCTTGTCCTTGTACAGCTCGGCTTCGCGCGACATAGCCCGAGGGTCAGCGGTGCCGATCCCGGGGGCAAGAATTCAACCGGTCGGCGCCCACAGAGAATGATCCACCCAACGGCTGATCATTCGAGCAGGTTGATAGCGTTGAGCCGCGACGCCTCGACGCGGAAGACTTTGCCGCGCGTCGAGGGCTGGGTGATCGACGTCGACAGGAAGTCGCCCTCATCGATGATCCAGAAGCTCTGCGTCGGTCCGCGTAGCACCTTGATCGGCAACGCAGGCGCGATGCCCGCAATGGTCAGCCCGACAAAGCCGGCCACCTGGCGGAACGCGATCTGGTAGCCCGGCGCCACCAGCGGCACGTTGACGAGCGTGCCCTTGCGGTCGCCGTTGCACCTCAGGTCGCCCTGGTAGGTCGGGTCGACCACGGTCAGATTCAGCGCACGGTTGCGGAACCGGATCGCGGTGGCATCGCGCGTCACGATCGTCTCGTCCGGATCAGCAAGCGTGCACGTGTCATCCAGGTAGTTGAGCTGGAACTCCGTCTCCTTCGTCGTGAGCGTGCACGGGTTCGGTTCGAAGCCGCCCCCCGGCAGCGCGCCGGTACGCGGGTCCGCGGTCGGATCGCACGCCGGCGGATCGAGCGGGAACCGGCCGATCTGCATGCGGTTCGCGTTCGGGTCGCGGACGCAAACGTCGTCACCCGGGTTCGCGATGATCGGATGCATGTAGCCCTGACGCGTGCCGAGCACCGTGAACGCCTCGCCGGCGCGGAGCTCGAACCGTTGCGGAGCGTTCACGCACGCCTGCGGCGGCGTCACGCCTTCCATGCAGTAGCCCATCTGCGGCGCGGCACCCGGATGGGCCTGGCACACCGTGCCGAGCGCGCACTGCGTGTCGTCGTTGCAGGTGAGCAAGCAGCGCTTGCCCGTGGAGGTCGCCGGCATCGGGCGCCGGTCCGGATCGGCCTGGCAGCGGTAGGTCTTCGGATCGGTCGGTTGATCCGGGTCGCTCGGATTCGCCGACGATGTGTTGCGAAGCGCATAGTCCGCGAGGTCCTCGCACTGCTGATCCGAGGTGCAGCCATCGATCGGCGTCGTGCGCAGCACGGACTTGCGCGGCAGGAGCTGGAGCTCGCCGCTCTTCGTGCGGCCGACCGTGTAGCGGCGGAGCGACGTCAGGAACGCCTTGCACGCATTCGACAGGCGCTCGGCTTCGTCCTCGAGCATGCAGGAACCGAGGCCGGTGACCTGGCTCTGCGGATGAACGTAGCAGGTGTATCCGATCGGGCAGCCGTTATCACCGACCGCCGGATCGCAACCGCGGAACTGGACGACGTCATACGGCTCGACACCTGCGTCGCAGAACGGCCGCGTCGTGTCGACGAGGCGCATGCCGGCGCCATCAACGAACATCTGGCTTTGACGAACGACGGGGCCATCGATCGCGGTATCCGACTTGTCCCCGGAGAGCGCGCCCTCCCACGTCAACGTCCATGTCTCGTCGGCGCGGAGCGCGCGCAGGTCAGGGAACTCGTCCTCGCGCACGTCGAGCGGAGCCGAGAAGTACAGCTCGCTGACCGGGCGATCGGGATCTTCGCCCCCCGAGTCGCAGAAGACCTGGCGAATGCTCGGCAGACCGCCAGTCTTCTCGGCGGCAAGCACGCCCGATGGTAGCGATTGCTGGATACTGCCCGTGAGGCGCGGACCGCCGCTGAAGCCGCCGGCGGCGTCGGGATCCGGGCCGGGGTTGTCGCAGACGAAGTGCCTTGGTGCCATCGAATTGTTCGGGTCGCCTTCGTCGGCGATCGCATCGCGCTGCGGCACGCCGTCGCGGAGTTGGTGTGCGATGTCGAGCGGAATCGGCGTGGCGAGTTGCTCGCTCAACGTGCCGCCGCTGACGAAATCCGCGAAGTCGTCATTGTCGACGTTGAACACGAACGTCTGGCCGTTCGCTGCGGTGATGAGGCCGAAGTAACCGATCAGCTGCTGGGGATTCGCCGGTGGGGTAGCGGTGTCAAGCCGATCCACTTTCGTGACGTCGACCGACGTCGGAATCGCATCGCCGATCAGCTCGATACCGGGCCCGCGCACCCCGGCACGACGCGGCGGCGTCGTCGCGAGGCCCACGCCGAGACACGACAGTCGATCCGCATCGCGCACGTTGTGCAGATAGCGAGGATCGACGTTCGTGTCGCACTCGCGGGGCGCGCCGCTGAGGTCGGCAACGCGCACGCTGCCGTCGGTCGCGACGGCGTAGATGAACTGGTGGTCGCCGCCCGGCGCAGTGTCGTCGATGACGCCCGACGTGCTTCCGCTGGTGCCGCCCATACCGATGACCGGCGAGATCGCCAGCGACGTGATGCCGAGCTTGCCGCTCGGATTCTCCAGCAGGATCGGCGGCACCATCGACAATGGCAACGACGTCACCGGATCGAGATCGAAGACGGTGAGCGCGTTCGAGTTGTCGGCGCCGATCGCGAGCAGCGTGCGGCCGGTGCGCACATCCTTCTCGAGATCGAGCGCGACAGGGCGAAAGCCGGGCATCGTCGCGGCACCGCTACACTCGTCGGGACACGTCACGTTGCCGTTCACCACGGTCGCGACGCCAGCCGCATCGAACTGCACGCCGGTCACGATCGTGCCCGTCGCGACATCGACGCCGGCGATGAGGCGGCACCCGGGATACGCGATGTAGGCGAGGCCCGTGGGCTGCGCCGGACACTCGTCACCAATCGTGCCGCCGGGCGGCTCGAAGGCCATCGCGGCTGGACGCGCGCGGATCACCTCACCCGCGGAATTCTTCACATCCATGCGGACAACGACGGGCGTGACGTTGTCGCCACTCGCGGCTTGCACCGCACTGCCAACGTCGAGCGACGACAGATCGCAAGAGCCAGCGTTCGCGACGACTTCGTAGCAACCGACCTTGTCGGTCGCGATTGCAACCGGATCTTCGCCGACGCTGATGCCGTTCTTGCCCGGTGTCAGCTGATCGGAGTCGAGGACGGCAACGTCGCCACCGGCGAACAACGACGACGGTTGGGTTGGGAACCGCGCGACCGCAACGGTGCCCGGACCCGACTGCAGCAGGAATGCGTACCACGCGGCCGAGCCAACCTTCTGCGTGCCGATGTCTTCCTGGCCCGGCGGCACCGGAGGCGGCGGGGTCGGCTGGCCCGGCTCAGCCTTCGGGCGAGGGCCCGAGCGGATGTTGCACGCGTCGACCGGCTGCGCGCTCGCCGTCAGGTCTTCATTGCCTGTGGCAGCGTTGCCGTGGGTGAGGCGCAACCCGCCGTAACACGCGAACGCCACGTCGACCGGACGATCGAGATTGAGCTGCGTGACCGGATTGGTCGTGGTGTCGCTACACGCGACGAGCGTGGCGACGGCGACGAATGCGAGACGGTAGACCTTCATTTCAGTGGCCTCACGTCACCGATGCGCAACACGATGCGGTTGTAGTAGGGCGACGCCGGGTTTGCATCGAGCACGACGACCGTGTCCTCGAGGAAGTTCGTGACATAGACCTTCTTGCGATTGGGCGCGACGACGACCGAGTACGGTCCGCGCCCGACAGTGACGATGTTCTCGACGGACGACAACCCGCGCGGATCGACGACGTACAGCTGGCCGTCCTGGAAACAGGTGACGTACGCGCGCTCGCCATCGCCGGTATCCATCACCGCGAGCGTCGAGGCCTGACGACAGATGTCGGTCGCGCCGATGCCGGCGTTCTTCGGAAAGCCACTCGGCCCCACCGACGTGTCGTAGATCTGCAGGCTCGGTGGCTTGCGGTTGATCAGGTACATGCGGTCGCCGTTCGGCGAGAACGTGACGCCACGCGAATCGGTCGAGCTTCCGGCAAGGGTGCCAACGAGGTTCAAGAAGAAGTAGTTGCCGGCGATCAGGTACGGCGGCGCGTCGTTGACCGGGCGGCCGACGGTGAGCGTCTGGATGCGGTCTTCGCTGCGACTCGCGACATAGATGATGCCGCCGTTGTCGCTCGTGCTCGGCCGCGCGGCGATGCCAGTCGCAGCCTTCGAGCCCGACAGCGGATCGGAAGCAAACAGCTCGGTGAGCACGTCGGCGACGACCGCGGGCTTGCCGATCGGCGAATCGATGAGCGACACCGCGCCGCGCGTCAGGTGCGTGACAACGGCGAACTGGCCCTTCGAGTCCGCGAATGCATCGAACGGCTCGTCGGGGATCGGCGCGAGATCCGGATCGTTGTGCACGAAGCTCAGGCGATGAGCCTCGTCGCACTGCGACCAACCTTGCGCGTCGGTGCAGTGCAGCCGCGAACCATCGAAATCGACCCATGCGATCGACGGGTCACCGCGCGTCGGCACGAACAGGCGCAGCGTTCCGTTGCCCGTGTCCTGCACCGAGATGTCGGTCGCGAAGTTGCCGATGCGCGTGCTCGCATCGACGTTGATGAAGTTGTACTCCTTGCACTGCAACGTCTCGCGATGGTCTTTGTCCATCGCGCAGTCCGGGAGGATCTTGTCGTCCTGGTTCGCGATCCAATCCGCGACGGCAGCGTCGACCGCGTTGAGATCGATCACCGAGATCGAACCGGAGTCCCAGCGCAGCTCCGAGTTCGCGTTCGCGACGAACAGGAACTGCTCGTCCGGCGATACGGCCGCGCCCGTCGGGAAGAACAGCTCGTTGTCCGGGGGCTCCACATCCTTGCCGGATGCCGTGCAACCTACGAGCAAAATGCCGAGCCAAAGCCCTCGCATGAGATGGCCCTTCGACCTCCACATCCGCGAAACCGTTGCCTGATACATGACGTGAATCACTTCTCTCTCGCCAGGGCGGCGCGTGCTGCCGCGACCCGCGCAATCGGCACCCGGAACGGGGAGCACGATACGTAGTCGAACCCCGCACGGTGGCAGAACTCGACGGAGCTGGGCTCACCGCCATGCTCGCCACAAATTCCAACCTTTAGGCCGGGTTTGGTGCCGCGTCCGCCGCGCACGCCGAGCTCGATGAGCGCCCCGACCCCGTCGGGGTCGAGGACCGCGAACGGGTCGTTCGGGAGCACCCCGCCGTCGACGTACGTCGGCAAGAACCGGCCGGCATCGTCACGGGATAGGCCAAAGGTGGTCTGGGTCAGGTCGTTGGTGCCGAACGAGAAGAAGTCGGCATGCTCGGCGATCCGATCGGCCACCACGCACGCGCGCGGGAGCTCGATCATCGTGCCGATCGTGTACGGGATCTCCGCCTTGCCGAGCGCTTTGTCCATCGCGTTGGCAACGAGGTTGCGCAGCCGGCGCAGCTCCTCGGACACCATCACGAGCGGGATCATGATCTCGGGATGCACGGCGACGCCGTCGCGCGCGACCAGTGCCGCGGCTTCGCCGATCGCCTGCACCTGGATCTCGTAGATCTCGGGATAGGTGATCGCGAGCCGGCAGCCGCGATGGCCGAGCATCGGATTCGCCTCGGTGAGCTCGGAGACCTTCGCGGCGATCACGCCGGCTGGCTTGCCGAGATCCTTCGCGACCTCTTCGATCTCCGCCTCCGTGTGCGGCAAGAACTCGTGCAGCGGCGGATCGAGGAGCCGGATCGTGACCGGCAAGCCATCCATCACGCGGAACAGCTCCGCGAAGTCGCTGCGCTGCATCGGCAGGATCTTCGCGAGGGCGGCGCGCCGTCCGGGCTCGTCGCTCGCGAGGATCATCTCGCGCACCGCAAGGATGCGCTCGGGCTGGAAGAACATGTGCTCGGTGCGACACAGCCCGATGCCCTCGGCACCGAAAGCGCGCGCCGTCTTCGCATCGATCGGCGTGTCTGCGTTCGTGCGGACCTTCAGCTTGCGATGCTGATCGACCCACTGCATCAGCTGCTCCAGCTCGCCACCGAGCTGCGCCGGCACGAGGGGCGCTTTGCCCAGGAATACTTCGCCCGTCGAGCCATCGAGGGTGAGCACGTCACCCTCTTTGATCTTGAATTCCTTGCCGCCGCCAACGAACGAAGCCGTTTTCTTGGCGGCGTCCACTCGCAACGACGTGCACGCGGTGATGCACGGCTTGCCCATGCCGCGCGCTACTACAGCGGCGTGGCTGTTGCTCACGAGGATCGGCGTCAGCCGGCTCGAGAATACGACGAAGTTCTTGTCGAGCTCGTCAGAGGCGTCGACCTCGAAGTTGTAGACCGTTGCCGGCTCGTGATCGCCGACTTGCTTTGCGCGGTACGAGCGCACGCCCGAATCGAGCACGGCCGCTAACTCGCGCGCCTGCTCGCCGCTGCACAACGGCAGCACGTCACGCCGGATCTTCTCGGCACCGAACGTCAGGTTGCGCTTGATGCCTTCGCGCACGCGTCCCATGAAGTTCACCTGATCGACGATGTCGTCGAACAGACCGCGCACGCTGAAGCACTTCGACTCGTACTTGCGGTCTGGAGCGTCGGCGAGCACGCGATGCGTGAATGCAAGGATCTCGTCGATGCGCTCCGCGATCTGCACGTTGTACGCGTCGCGGTTGCGCGTGACTTGCGGGACGATGCCGAGGCGCAAGCATGCCAGCACGACGCCGGCGAGGTTGCCGGGCTTCTCCTGCGAGACGGTGATCTCGAGCCTGACCGCGCTCGACTCTTCAGCGTACGAGCCGTCGCCGTCGACGTAGCCTGCGAGGAAGAACCGCAGTGCGGTCTGATCGAGCGTGAGAACCCACGACGCGAGGTTGTCGCGGATCCAGGCGAGACGCTCGGCCGGCTGTTTGCGGAAGCAAATCCGGTCTTGCACCTCGCCGCGGATCTCGCGACCGCGCAGCGTGGCGACCGTCTCACGGTTGCGACCGTACGAGAACGGCACCTCGAATGCCTCGAGGAACGCCTGCTCGACCGCGGCGACGAATTCGACCTTCTCCGGGGTGTGTTTCTGGATGAACGTCACCGAGCCCTTGGTCGGTGCGACCTTGATGTAACCGTCCGACAGGATCGCGCCCGCGACATACGCGAGCGCAGCTGTGGTCGCTGTGTCTCCGAGTCCCGGAACCTGATCGACGGCGAGCACGAAATCCTCGGCCGCGAGAACGTCCTTGATCGGTTTCTTCGCGAGCTTGCGGTTGTACAGGTAGTACGTCTTGTGGTCGTCGGTGATGCGAAGCACGTTGTCGTCGACGCGACCGGTCTGCGATACCGCAACAGTGATGACCTGCGCCGGCTTGCACCCGGCTGCGATGATGTCGCGCCACACCGGCTTCATCGACTTGCTGTCGAACGACAAAATGCGCAGGCGCTCGCCGGCTTCGAGCTTGCCGAACACCGCTTCGGCCGCGAGTAGCCCCTGATCGGTGAGCACCTTCGTCTCGCCCGCGATGCAGGTCATTCCCCCGCGCGCAGTGAGCGTGCCCTCGGCGGCCTTCATGCCGTGAATGTCTTCCGGCGACGTCTCGGTGCGCACGAGCACGACTTCTTCGCCGCGCTTGTGCCACTCGTCGGCGGCGTTCGCGGTGAACACGACGCGACCGATCGCGGCGCCCGGCGACGCGGGCAATCCCTTCGCGATCGGCGTCGGCCGCGACTTCGGATCGATCGTCGGGTGCAGCACCTCGTCGAGCTTCGCCGGTTCGATGCGCAGCACTGCTTCCTTCGGCGTCAGCTTGCCTTCGGCGACGAGGTCGACGGCAACCTTCACCATCGCCTTGCCGGTGCGCTTGCCGTTGCGGGTCTGCAGCATGAACAGCTGACCCTTCTGGATCGTGAACTCGAGGTCCTGCATGTCGCGGAAGTGATCCTCGAGGAGCTTCGCGACGCGAACGAGCTCGGCATGCGCGGCCGGCAGCTTCTTCGCGAGCTCGCCGATCTGCTCGGGCGTGCGAATGCCGGCGACGACGTCTTCGCCCTGCGCGTTCGTGAGGAACTCGCCGTAGAGCTCGGGCGTGCCGGTGGCCGGGTTACGCGTGAACGCGACACCGGTCGCACAATCGTCGCCGATGTTGCCGAACACCATCGCCTGGACGTTGACGGCAGTGCCCATCGACGCCGGGATATTGTTCATCTTGCGATAGACGTCGGCGCGCGGGTTGTTCCACGACGCGAACACGGCACCGATCGCACCCCAGAGCTGCTTGCGCACGTCGTCGGGGAACGGGATGCCGGTGACTTCTTGCGCCGTCGCCTTGAACGCGTGCACGGCCTCGCGCAACGCGGCCTCGCTGAGATCTTGATCGCGATTCGCGCGATGCTTCGCCTTGATCGCGTCGAGAATCTTGTCGAATGGCGGCTCGTCGTGTTCGGTCGGCGGCACGACGCCCATCACGACCTCGCCGTACATCGCGACGAAGCGGCGATAGCAGTCCCACGCAAAGCGCGGGTTCTGCGTGCGCACGGCGAGCGCTTGCACGGTCGTGTCGTTGAGCCCGAGGTTCAGGATCGTGTCCATCATGCCGGGCATCGACGCCGGCGCGCCCGAGCGCACCGACAGCAGCAGCGGATGCTGGTCGTCGCCGAACTTTGTCTTCGTCAGCTCTTCGACGCGGCCGAGCGCAGCGCCGACCTCACCGTCGAGCTCCGCGGGATACGCGCCCACGCCATGCTCCATCACGTGACGACAGACTTCCGTCGTGATCGTGAAGCCGGGTGGCACGGGCAGGCCAAGCGATGCCATCTCGGCGAGGTTCGCGCCCTTGCCACCGAGGAGTGCTTTATCTTTCGAGCGACCTTCGGCGGAGCCGCCGCCGAATTGACGTACCCATTTCATGCGGCACCTGCGAGCAAGCGGAAGTCGGCGATCGCCATGTACGGCGTGACGAACCAGTTGAGCAGCGCGAGCCGGTTGTCGCGAAGCTTCGGATCGGGATCCATGACCATGACGCCGCCCTTGTCGAAGAACGCCGCGACCGTCGGCCGCAGCTTTTCGAGCGATTCGAACACCGCGGCGTAGTCACGCTTGTCACGCGCGGCGCGCTCGGC
>DASUFX010000372.1:0-9446 GCA_036274355.1 Kofleriaceae bacterium
GATGCGCTGCGCGCCTCGCTCGCACACCTGCACGAGACAGGTGACGACGGCGTCGATGCGGTGACCGCGATCGGTGCGGCGCCGGTGTTTGTTGCCGCGTGGAATCGCAAACGCGCGGGTGCTGCGCCGGTCGCGCCGAACGCGGTGCTCGGCCACGCAGCGGATTACCTGCGGATGTCACTCGGCGTGACACCGACGGACGAAGCGGTGCGCGCGCTCGACGCGTATCTCGTCACCGTGATCGATCACGGGATGAACGCGTCGACGTTCACCGCGCGTGTCGTCACATCGACCGGATCGGATCTGGTCTCGGCCGTGGTCGCTGCGGTCGGTGCGCTCAAAGGCCCGCTGCACGGCGGTGCGCCTGGCCCCGTGCTCGACATGCTCGACGCGATCGGTGAACCGGCGCGCGCGGAGCAGTGGCTGCTCGGCGAGCTCGCAGCAGGCCGCCGCATCATGGGCATGGGCCATCGCATCTATCGAGTACGCGATCCGCGCGCCGCGGTCCTCGAGCAAGCGGTGAAGTCGCTCGCGTCGCAACGCCTCGATCTCGCGCATGCGGTCGAACGCGCGGCTGCTAAGATCCTGCAGGAACGCAGGCCAGATCGGCCGCTCGCCGCGAACGTCGAGTTCTACACGGCGGTGCTGCTCGATGCGGTCGGTCTGCCCCGCGAGCAGTTCTCGTCCACGTTTGCGGTCGGCCGCATTGCCGGCTGGAGTGCGCACGTCATCGAGCAGAGGCGGACCGGCCGCTTGATCCGACCTAATTCGAAGTACGTCGGCCCGATGCCGATGTACTAACTATCCGGCATCTTGCGGGAACGCTTTGTACTCAAAGTAGTTTCTCGGTAGTGCTCCAGCACGACCGGTGATCTATGCTGACGCGGTGGCTAAGGGTCCGGAAGATCGAGGTCCTGAACCGAATGAACGCGCCAGTGACAGCGGAACCGGACCGATCGCATTCGCGCGCGCCGCCGTGCTGCGGCCCATGCGCGGATTGGTCTCGCTGATCGCACCAGCAGATCAGCCGCTCGAGCTTCAGATTCTCGGCCGTACGCTCCTGCATGCGGCGCTGGTGGGCTTCGGAGCGGGTGTGCTGGGCTGCGCATTTTTCGCGGGAGCCGAGCTGTTGCAGAACGTGCTTCTCGAGCAGCTCGCGGGGTACGAACCGTTGCGCGCGCACGGCGAACGAGTGTGGGGAGGGGCAGCCTCGTCGCACTTCCGGTGGTGGCTTCTCGCGATCATCCCGGCGCTGGGTGCGCTCGTCGGCTCGCTATTCGCGCGGCTCGCGCCCGAGTGCCGCGGTGGTGGCGGTGATGCGACGATCGAAGCGTTCCATCATCACGGTGGTGCGGTCCGGCGGCGCGTGCTCTGGGTGAAACCCCTCGCCTCGATTGCGACGCTCGGCGCCGGTGGCTCGGGCGGTCGCGAAGGGCCGACGATGCAGATCGGCGCTGCACTGGGCTCGACGGTCGGGCGCCACCTGCGCGTGACGCCGCGCGAACGCCGCGTGCTCATGGTTGCCGGCGTCGCGGCCGGAATCTCGGCGGTATTTCGCGCACCGCTCGGCGCCGCGTTGATCGCGATCGAAATGCTGTACCGCGACGACTTCGAGTCGGAGGCGCTCATTCCGAGCGTCCTCGCATCCGTGATCGCGTACTCGGTCTCGATCTCGGTCTTCGGTCAAACGACGCTGTTCGGACATCTCGAACCGTTCGCGTTCAAGCCCGCGCACATCCCGCTCTACATCGGTCTCGCGATTGTCGTATCGGTCGGTGCGTCGTTGTTCGTGGGCACCTTGCGGCTCGCGCAGCGGCTGACCGCGCGCATGCCGATCGTCGACTGGGCACGGCCGGCGATCGGCGGCCTCCTGCTCGGCGTATTCGTCGTGTTGTTCCTGCACTTCATCGGGCCGTTCGTCGACCATGGGGATCGTGGTCTCGGCATCCTGGGTGGCGGCTACGGCGCATCGCAGGTCGCGATCACCGGCGCCGACTGGCTGCCACTCGGTTGGCGCGGCGTGCAGATCCTGGTGCTGCTCGCGGCCATCAAGATCGTCGCGTCGAGCCTGACGATCGGCACCGGCGGAAGCGCAGGTGATTTCGCGCCTGCACTCGCGATCGGTGCGCTGCTTGGCGGCGCGTTCGGGCTTGCAGCCCGGCTGTTGTTCGACGATCCGACGATTCACCCGGGCGCATTCGCGCTCGTCGGGATGGGGACATTCTACGGTGGCATCGCGAACACGCCGCTTGCCGCGCTCGTGCTCGTGTGCGAGATGGCAGGCAGCTACGAGCTGCTGGTTCCGCTCATGCTTGCCGGCGGCGTCGCGTTCGTCGCGCTGCGCCGCGTGACGCTCTACACGGCGCAGGTTCCGACCCTGCGTGACTCACCCGCGCACCGACGCGATGTAGATCCGCTGAGCCGTCTCCGCTGTGCAGACGTCCTCCGCCGCGACCGCGCGTTCGTGCGGTTCGCACCGCAGACAAGAATCCCCGCTCTCACGAAGCAGGTCGAGGCCGCGGCCGATCAAGACGTGTTTCCAATCGTCGACAGCGCGGGCGCGTTGCAGGGCGTGATTGCCGCCGAGGCGCTCCGCGTGATTGCCTCGAACCCGGAGCTCCATCAGGTCGGAGTTGCAGCCGATCTGATGATGCCCGCGGTCTCGATTCCGCTGGAAGCCGATCTCAGGAGCGCGGCGCAACTCATGGTCGCGCGCGATTTGCGGTCGGTGCCAGTCATCGACGCGGATGGCAGCATCGTCGGCATCCTCGACGAGCACGACATCGCGTCGGCCACGCTCGACACGTAAGTGCAGCTACGCGAGGCGGTCGTCGTGAGCGGAGAGCGTCTTCGCGCTCGGCAATTGCGCGGCGCGGCCGACACCATCGGCGAACACCTTCGTCCAGCTGTCGAGCTTGGCGTCGAGGCAGCGCGCGGCGACGAGCTGCACGAACGCGCGCGCACGCTCTTCACCGCTACCGTGAATCGGGGCGCCGGCGAGCTGCGACCATTCCAGGATGCGCAAGGTCGAGCCGGCGGTCGACACGAGATCGACGAACGTCGAGCCGTCGAACGGCGCTTCGTTCGGCAACCGGCGCGCGATGATGCCGACGATTGCTTCCCACGTGACCTGCCTCGTCGAGCCGTCCTCGCGCATCGCCTCGATGCCCGTGCTGGAAAGCGTCGCGCTCGTCACCGCGTAGTTCAGCTTGCCGCGCAGCCCCGGCGGGGCGGCGGAATCACGCGATACCGGTTGCAGCTTTCCTGGCGGAGACGAGCCGGTCGCAGCGACCGACGACACGCGCGCGGGCTCGGCCTCGAACGACAGACCGAGGCCCGTCATGTCTTCTTCGTGCATCGGCATTGCGGCCGGGATCGGCGTCGCGACATCGAAATCGTCGGTGATGCGACGGCCGATCGCAGATAGTGGCTTCGTACCCGTCGGCGTCTTCGTGCGCGGCGCCGCCGGGACTAGCGCTGCTGCTGCCTGCGCGGCTTTCGCCGTGAGCGGACCCGACGACGGCGTGCGCTTGCGAATCACGAGCCCCGATTCGGGCGCGACGGGAATCTGATCGGGTGGCACCGGAACGGGCTCGGGCAGCGGTGGCTTGATCGCGACGGCGATCGGCGCACCACTGAGGCGTGCTGCGAGATCGATCGGGCCCGACGACGACGTTCGCGCACGTGTCATGGGATCGACCTCGGTCGGTCCGTCGTCCGGCTCGCGCGATGGCGATTTGGTGCGCGCGATGACCGGTTCGTTCGGCGACACCGTACGCGCAATCATGGGCTGTTGTTGCGACGCGGTCTTCGTGCGCGGTGCGCCGACCGACGTTCCCGTGCCGGTCGGTGAATCCGACGCGGTCTTCGCGCGTTCACGAGCCGCTGGCTGTTGCGACGGCGCCTTCGTGCGCTCGCTGTCGGTGCCAGGCCGCTTGCTTGCGAGCGGAGGCGTATCGGTCACGCGGTCGCGCGTCGTCGCTGGCGCGACGCGTTCGCCCGTCGGCGTACGACCAGAGGCGACGCGCTCACCCGTTGGCGTGCGACCCGGCAGCGGGATGCGCTCGAACGACGCGGGCGTCGGCCGGCGCTCGCGCGGTGCGGGTTCGATCTGCTTGGTTTGGATCGGCGTGACCGGCAGGCGCGCATCGAGATCCTTCTTGAGCACGACCGGCTTGTACTCGCCCGCTTCATCGACGACGGCATCGAGTTGCGCGTACCGCAGCGCGAGCAATGCGAACAGGCAGCCGGCGAGCAACATCGGCGGCGCGAACGTCTGATTGACCGTTGCGCCCATCATGCCGAGCATGCCGTCGGTCTCGGGGGCGAACAGATAGCCGGCGCCGAACGCGCACAGGAACACGGCGCTCGCGAGCACGTAGCCGAGCCGGCTCGCGCTGACGCTTGCCGAGCCCGCGAGTACTCTCGCGAAGCACTGCCCGATCACGAGCAACCCAAGAGCGAGCGCGCCCCAGAACGCGGCGATCGCAGACACCGGATACAAGCCTTGCATCGACGCCAAGTCGATCGTCTTGCAGGCCTCGCTCGGCGCGCACATGTGCATCTCGCGCAGATCGATCGTGATCTGCGCGGGCCCAAAGTCCACGCGGAACCATTCGAGCGCGAACAACGCACCCGCGATCAGCGCCACCGACGCTATCGAGCAGAGCAGCAACCGGACTTGGTGCCTGCTCATTTGTAGATTCAGGGTATCACTCCTGCGGCTGGCGCGATCCGCCAACCGGGGTTCACCCGGTTCTGCGTTGGGGTAGCGGCAGGGTCATGGCGGCGCAGGTGTTGCGGCCACCGTTATCGGCCCGACATCGAGGGTTTTTCCGGCCTCGAGGTTGAGCCCACGCTTCGACGTCGGCCGCGGCGGCGTCATGACCATCAGGATGCTCGGGCCCGCCTTCGCATCGAGGCGGAACGTGCCGTCCGGGTTGCTGGTTGGCGGCATGCCGTGGAGCTCGACACGTAGCTGGCCATCGCCGGTATCCGGAATGATCGTCACCGGCACGCCACCGACCGGCTTGCCGGCCGCATCGATCAGCTTGCCGACCACGATCGCGTTGGCAGCGAGGTTGATGTCGACATGCGCTGTTTGATCAGGCTGCACTTTCACCGTCGCGCTGCCATTGCCGGCGCTCGACGTTACAGTGACCTTGTACTCGCCAGGATCGACGCGCGCGAACGAGAACGTGCCGTCCGCGGTCGTGAAGCTCCGCTGTGCCCGCGTCGGACCTTCGAGCTCGACCTGAAACGAGGACGGCATTGCCGCGCCGCCGGTGACGAGCTTGCCTTCGAGCTTCGTGAGCCCGACCGCTTGCAGCGTGATCTGAGCATCGGGCACGACCTTCGTCGCGCGCCCACGCAGCTTGCCAGCCTGCGCTTCGGCGACCACGGTCCACGGCACGCGCGCGAGGTTTCTGATCTCGAACTTGCCATTCGCATCCGTGAGCGCGGGCGGCATGCCGCCGGTGTCGCCGCCACCGTCGTCGTGCGCCTCGATCATCACCGAGCGCGAGCCGCCTTCGTCAGGACCATGATTGGCGAGTGCCTCGCTGAGCATGTCCTCGAGATTCTGATTGACCGATACCCACGCGTCGGCAATCGGCTTGCCGTCGGAGCCAGTGACGACACCGCGGATCACGCCATCGGGACGATCGACCGTCAGCGTGACGCCCGTCTTGTGCTCGGTTGCGGTGACCGCGATCTTCGCGTCCGGCTTCATCGGCAGCGGTCGACCGCGATCGAGCACGCGCAACCGATAGGTGCCCGCGGCGAGCCCGCGGAGCTCGAACGCGCCAGTCGCGTTCGTGAGTGACTGTACGCCCGACGTCACCATGCCGTTGACGATCATCGTGCGCTCGGTGCCGCCGGTTGCTGCAGCCATCACGGTGACGCCGCCGATCGGTTTTCCGCCACCGTCGAGCACCTTGCCCGCGATCGACGCGCCGGGTTTCACCTCGATGACGACATCTGGCATCCCGGGCTTGACGTCGATCTTCTTCGTGCCTTGCTCACCGCTCGGGCAGCGCGCCTTCAAGTCATATGCGATCGGATGCGCGGGACCGACTTCGAATTCACCGTCGGGACCGGTCGTGATCGGCGCGATCAACATCGGCATGTCGCCGCGTTGCATCGCCCCTTCGTCGAAGTCGAGCTGGACCTCGCAGACCTGCCGGCGCTCGACATGGCCTTTGATCTTGAGGCCGCGCCGCACGGTGATCTTCACACCGTCGAGATCTTTGTGCTCGAGCTCCACGTTCGTGGTGCCGGCTGGCAAGAACTCCTCGCTGCGCGCCATCAGCGTGTACTTGCCCGGCGCGAGTCCTTCGAGCGCGAACTGTCCCTTCGCATCGGCCTTGGCATCGGCGTTGTCGCCGGGCCCGCTAAACGCGTTGACCTCGACGTTCGGCGCCGGCGCACCGGATTCATCGACCACCACACCGCGAATCACCGGCGCTCGGCCGACGACGATCTCGACATCAGTGACCTGCTCGGCGACACCGAGCCCGACGATCGTGGGCGCTTGCGACGCGCGTCCGACGGCGCGCGCATTCAGCTCGTAGCCGCCCGGACGGAGGCCGGTGATCCGGAACCGGCCGTCGGCTCCACTCTTCACATCGTGCGTTGCGCGCTCGCCGAGCATCATCGCGGGGGCATCGCGCTGGGCGAGCACCGTCGCGCCGGGAACTGGTTCGCGCGTTTGCTCGTCACGCACGACACCTTCGATCACGCCGCCGGGTACGAGTTGGAAATCGGCGGATGCGCCGCTCGCACCAACCTCGACGAAGCGAGATTGCGGCGCGTAGCTCGATTCGCTCGCCGCGACGAGCAGCTGGCCCTCGGCGACGGACAGCTTGTACTTGCCGTCGGCGCCGGTCAGCGTTGACGCGACCGCATCGCTCGGTCTCGCGACGGCACCGAGCTTTGCGGCATCGATGCGCGCGCCCGTGATCGGTCCGCCCGAAGCGTCGGTGACGGTGCCGGTCAGGGTGCGCCCACCCGGCGCGAGCTTCAGGTCGACATTGACGACCTCACCGGCGCGCAACTCGCGCGGCCGCAGCGCTGCGGGCTCGTGCCCATCGGCCGACGCGCTGACCTGCCACGTGCCTGGCTCGAGGCGGTCGGCACGCGCGACGCCATCCTTGCCGGTCTCGACGATGTCGACGTCACCGCGCTCGCGTTCGAAGCGAACGGTCGCGCCGGCGAGCGGTCCTTTGTCGTCGGTGACGGCGACCACGAGCTTCGCGGGATCTGCGGGCTCCGGCGCTGCGTGCTGCGCGTGCTGTGCAGACCCCTTCGTCGCGACTGCCGGGGCAGGGGCGCGCTCGTCGCGATGGCGCCGCATATAGAGGAAGAGGCCGATCGCGGCGATAGCCACGATCGACATGATCAATAGACCCCGGCTCTTGTTCATCGCGGCCCTCAACCGGCACTCGGGCCGGCGAATTCCCTACAATAGGCACGAATGCGTGCGCTGTGGATTCTGGCCTTCGTTGGATGCGCGAGCGGTCCTCCGTATCAACTCAGCGTGCATAACAGCTACGAGGTTGGTGAGGACCCGACGATCGGCGTTGCGATCGCACAACCGACGCAAGAAAAAGCGGTTTTGATCGTCACGCGCCCCGATGGCTCGACGGTGCGACAGCGAGTGTCGCTGGGTGTCGCGCGCAACAACATTCGCTTCGGCGGCACCGTCGTCGACAAGAGCACCGAAGTCACCTTTACGGAGCGCGGCGACTATCGCGTCGAGCTGCGGAACGACAACGCGCTATTAGCCAAGCAAGAGATCCGTATCTCGGTCGATCAGTTGACACAGCTGTTCGACGATTCCGAGATCGCCGATTTCGCACCGGTCGTTCGCTACACGCGGTCGCGCGGGCTCAACAAGCAGCAGTGGAAAACGTACGGCGCACTCTACGAGCACACGCTGCGCAAGGGCGTGCAGATCCAGGTCCTCATCGAGGATCCAGGCGATGCGCTCGACGAGGCGTGGAAACAATACAAAGAGGAAGGCACGCTAGGCGTCATCGAGAACAACTACGTTCGGTTTCGGGATCGCAACGGCAGCGTGTCTGCGAGCTGGATCTCGGGCAAGAAGATCGTCGCGATGCGCGCCGAGACGCTGGACGATTTCGAGCGTGGCTTCATCGGCGCGTTCCTCGCGCGCTTTCCGAGCAAGCTCCGCCACTAGCCCGAGAGCACGCTGACCCAGACCTGGATCGCGCGGGCATCGATGCCCGGGTCCATCACATCGCTTCCCGCGAACAGCTTGCCGAACACGAACGACGTCCCGAGGGTCCAGTGCTTGTCGACCGCGTACGTCGCGGACGCGCCGAGCGGAATGGCCATGCGATCCGCGAAGTGTTTGACGGGGCCTTTGACGCCGGTGCCGATGCCGAGCGCGAGCGGCGCCACTGGTTTGACAAAGAGGCCGATCGGCACGAACAGCTGATCTTCGTGCGGCACGACGCGATCGTAACGATCGTCGAGCGCGAGCCACACACTCGGAGAGACCAACGCGAACAGCTTGCCCTCGGACATCTTGAGCTTGAAGCCGAGCTTGAGATCGGTGTGCACCGACGGCTCGATCGCGGACCACATCACACCGGCGTTCAGCGCGAACGCGGCCGATCCTGTCGCGATGCTGACTAGACCCTCGATGCCGCCGCCGTTGAATGGCACGCGGCAGCTGCGGTCGACGCCGCCCATGCAGATGCCAGCGCCAGCGCCGCCGCGAAAGCCGGTCAGCGCCGAGCCCGAGGTGTTCGCCGAGAGCGTGAACGCATCGGTGACGCCGAATGACAAATCAGGTGCGATCGATGCCGGCGCGGCGACCGGCGCTCCACTCGTCATGCCCATCTCGGCGGTAACCGATGCCTGGATCGCGTTCGAGCGCAGCGTCAGCGACGCGGGTCGTGGCGGTGGTGCAACCGGCGGAGGCGCGAGCGCGCGGATACGCATCGGCGGCTCGGTATGGACACGCGCTGCCTCGACGTGCGGACGCACGTGGCGGCGACGTTCCGCGGATGCGATCGGCACGAGAACGACGAGCGTGGCGAGTGCCGCGTACAACCTCATCACGCAACAACGATCGCACGCACGCGCACGCGAATCATCGGGCTAGGGTTTCGTAGGCAAGGTCACGGGCTAGATCTGGCTTACCCCGTGAGACATCGACGGAGTTGTCGTCAGAAATGTCCGGCGAGCGAGACACCGACGGAGCTGGTGGTCGCGGTCGGCGTGATGACGACACGTTCTTTCGGTGCCGTGTACCAGACCGCCGCCGCGCCGACGATCGCGAGCACGCTGCCGGTGAGGACGATCTTCGCCGCGATCTCGTTACGGTGCGCGAGTGCGAGCTTGTCGATCGCGACCTGCTGCGCGGTCGGATTTTCACACGTGCCCTGGTAGTTGCGGTCGAGCGTGCAGTTCTCGAT
>DASUFX010000373.1:0-4808 GCA_036274355.1 Kofleriaceae bacterium
GCGGAAGAACGCCAGCTGTTCGACCCGGCGTATCAGGGTTCGGTCGAGCAGCGGCTCGCGCGCCAGCAGTACCGCAAGGACCTCGAGCGCATCGTCGTCGAGGCTGCACGCCAGGGCGCGGCGCCGGCGGCGGCGACGCTGGCTACGCTGCGCAGCGAGCGCGGCGTCGAGGAGAGCGAAGAAGAGCGCGCGCTCGCCGAGATCCTCGCGCCGGGCGGACCGATCGCGGCGATCTACACGGAAGAGCTCGCTGCGATCAAACGGCTCGTCGAAGCCGCCGAAGCCGCGCATCCCGACGCGTCGAAGAGCGACGCGAGCAAGGGCGCGAGCGAATCGGCGAGCCTCGCCCTCCTCCATCATCTCGCCACCCGCCGCGCACACGAGCATGCGATTCACGCGCTCGGCATCGTCGCGGTGATGACGAAGAAGAGCGATGCGGACACGCTGCGCCAGCATGCGAAGTCGCGCGGCGGGATCGAGCCGCGCCGGCTCGCTGTGCTCGACGGCGTCGATGCGTCATTGCGCGATCCACTCGTCGAGCTCGTCACCCGGCTCGGCAGATGCGCACACTCCGAGCTTCGTGCCGATCCGATCCTCGCGATCGCGGACGACGCGTCACGCCACGTGCGCGCCGCCGTTGCGGTGCTGCTCTCGCGTTTCGATGACGACCGATCGCGCACGCAGCTCCTCTCGATGCTCGATGACGTCGAGCCGATCGTGCGTGAGGCAGTGGTGCGCGCGATGGGTGCAAAGAGCCGGCTCACGCGCGAGCTGCTGTCGAAGGTGCTGAACGATCCGTCGCCGCTCGTGCGTCATTCGGCGGTCCGCGCGGTGTCGCGCACGACGTCAGGCGAGCTGCCGGCGGTCGATCCTGCCGTGCTCGCGCAGACGACGGCCGGCGTCGGCAAGCCCGGCGTCTACGCGACGCTCGACGCGAACGCCGCGATGGCCTCGCTCACGACGATCGAGAAGATGATGCTGATCCGACAGGTCCCGATCTTCGCCGAGCTCGACGCCGAGGATCTCGAGGAGCTTGCATCGATCGTCGAGGAGCGCCGCATCAACGCAGAGAAGGATCTGTTCAAAGAAGGCGACGTCGGCGACGCGGTCTATCTGATCGTCAAAGGTCGCGTGCGTGTGTTCGTCGGCGGCGGCAGCCGACCCGAGAAGACGATCAACGAGCTCGGCCCCGGTTCGTGCATCGGCGAGATGGCCGTGCTCGACGCATCGCCGCGCTCGGCGACCGTCCGCGCACTCGACCCTACGCGCGCCCTGCGGGTCCCCGGCGAAGGCTTCAAACGCGTGATGAGCGAACGCCCCGAGATGTCGGAGGCGATTGTTGCGGAGTTGGTGCGCCGAATGCGGGGTATGATGGCGCAGGCGACCAAGGGTGATCCGCCATGAGCCCATCATGAGAGCGACGTTCCTCGTCATCGTGCTGTCCAGCGCTTGCTACTCGCCGGGATATCGCGACTGCGAGATCACGTGCGCATCGCAACAATGCCCGAGCGGCTATTCGTGTAACGCGGGCGGGTTCTGTGTCACCGATCCGCAGATGAGCTGTAGCGGCATCGGCTCCGACGGCGGCGGCTCGGACGTGATGCCCGACATGGGCATGCAGGGCAGCGGGACGTGGAACCCTCCGATGCCGGTACCGTTCACCGCGGGAAGTCCGACCGGTCTCGACGATCAGCCGTCGCTGACCGACGACATGAGGACGCTCTACACCCGCCGCATCGTCGGTGGCCAGAGCGAGCTGTACAGCTCCACGCGCCAGCTGCAAACGGATCCGTTCCCGACACCGGCAATCGTGTCCAGTATCTCGACGGCCGCGGCCAATGAAATCACGCCGGAGCTCGGCGGTAACGGCCTCACGATCTTCTACGGGTCCGACCGCGGTGCTTCACCGCCGCAGTTCGATATCTGGTTCGCGTCACGGAACCAGATCAGCGGGAACTGGCAAACGCAAACGACGCCGGTGCAGGGTCTCGCTAGCACCGCCGCGGACGAGTCGCCAACGGTCGCCCGCGATGGCCTGACGATGGTGTTCTGCTCGTTGCGCATGTCGGGTGATGCCGGCGACATCTATCTCAGCAACCGCGCCACCCAGGCAGACCCATGGGGCGCGCCGATGCCCATGACCGCGATCAACAACATGGGACGCCGCGACGAGGGGCCGTTCCTGTCGACGGACAAGCTCACGATCTACTTCAGCTCCGACCGCCCGGGCGGCACGGGTGGATTCGACCTGTGGCAGGCGACGCGGCCGGATCTCAGTTCGCCGTTCGGAATGCCGACGCCGATCATGGAGCTCAATACGAGCGGCAACGAGCGCGATCCGTGGGTATCCCCAGACGGCAAGCGCATCTTCTTTACCGGCATGCTCAACAACGTGCCTACGATCATGCAAGCCACTCGGTGATAGGATCAAAACGATGAAGCGTGATGCGACAAACGTGATCTGGCGTACGGTGGTGTTCGCTGGCGCGATGCTCGGCGCACCGGCGTGCAGCAAGAAGCATCCGCAGACAACGCCGACGAACACGGCGACGCCGACGGACCCCGCAGCCACGCAGCCGACACAGGCGACCGAGCAGAAGACCGACACGCCCGACCCGTGCGCTGGCGATCCGTGTGCGGGACGCCCGCGCGGTGCCGACGACGATGGCGGTGGTGGCGCCGGTCGCGGCTTTGTTCTGTCATAGCCTCTAGCGCTGGAAATCGCGCGGCCACGGTGTCATCGTCAGCACCATGGCGAAGCACCGTGATCTGGCGAGAGAGCTGTATGCGAGCAGTCTTGGTCGCAAGAGCGCATCCACGATCTGGCGGACGGTCGTGTTCGCCGGTGCGATGCTCGCCGCGCCGCTGACCGGCTGTGGTGGCAGCCCGAAGAAGACCACGACGCAGCCAATGACCGGCGGTGACGCCGCGCAGCCGAGCGATCAGGCGGCGCAAGACAAGGCCGCTGCTGACAAGGCCGCCGAGGAGAAAGCTGCCGCCGACAAGGCCGCCGCCGAGCAAGCAGCGGCTGCTGCCGAGGCCGAGAAGGCCGCCGCCGATCAGAAGGCGCAGGAAGAAGCCGAGGCGAAGGCCAAGGAAGAAGCAGACGCCAAGGCCAAAGCGGACGCCGATGCGGCGGCGAAGAAACGGCCGCGCGGCGGTGGCACTGCGCGGCCCAAGGGGCGCGGGTTCGTTCTGGCGTAGCCGATGAACGTCGAAGGGGACGACGGTCCGAGCCAGCGCGACACCGTTGACGACGAATCGCGCGACGAACCCAAGCGCGGCGACGACGGCTACGAGCCGACAAGCCCGTGGTGGCTGTCGGGCACGCCGCTCGAGGCCGAGCACCATCGCTTGATGCGGCGACGCGCGACGCCGATTCCGTGGCAGGCGACGACCGCGGGCACGTTGACGGATGCCGAGCGCAAGCGGCTCGCGGGCACGTGGATGCGGCGCTCCGAGGCCGAGTACCTCGCGGTGTCGACGTTCTCGGTGCTGGCGATCGATCTCGTCGCTGCGATGGCGCCTGCCGACGTGATTTCGTTGTGCCTGCGCGCTGGCATCGATGAAGTGCGTCACGCCGAGATGTGCGTACGGATGGCGCAGATCTATTCGGGCGAGCAAAACCTGCCCGTGCCCGGAATGAGCTCGCTGCCGGATGATCCGTCGCGGCCGAAGCTCCACCAGGCGCTCGCGAACACGATGCTCGTCTCGTGCGTCTCCGAGACGTATGCGACGACCGTGCTGTCGGCAACGCGCGACTTGACGACCGATCCGACGGCACAGGCCGTGCTCACCGCGATCTACTCCGACGAAGTGATGCACGCGCGACTTGGCTGGTCGTATCTGCGCCATGCGATCGAAGTTGGTGGCCAGGGCGTGATCGACGCGGCTGCCGAGATGTTGCCGCGTGCGCTCCGTGGCGTGGCGAACGTCGTCGAGCGCGAGCGTCCCGAAGGTGAAGTCACCGAGGCGGTGCGTGCGCACGGCCTGATGACACCGGCCGAAGAACGTGTGATCTACGCGACGTGCGTGCGCGAAGTGCTCGTGCCTGGCTTCCAGGCGCTCGGCATTCCGGTCGGCAGCGCGCTCGAAGACTATGGGGATGCATGGGCGCACGCAGCCTGATCGGATTGACATCACTGGCAGCTCTCGGCTTCGGCGCGTGCGGACGACATCAGCCTCCGGCGACGCCCGAGCCGGCCAAGCCCGCAAGCACGCCCGAGAAAGTCGTCGCTGACTTCGAGCAATCCGTGAAGACGAGCAAGGACGCGTACGTCGGCATGTTCGACTTCGTGGCGGTCGGTGAATTCGAGATCCTGCTCCATCGCTACGATCTGAACGGCCGGCTCAAGAACCTGCCCGACGACATGAAGCAACAATTTGCTGCAGAGGACGGCACGCCCTACCCGCCCGAGCGCGAGCGACGCAACGTCGGCAATTTCTACACGTTCCTCGCGCAGCGCACCGTCGGCACCGGCGGTTGCACGCTGAGCGAGCCGCGCACGCACTACGGCAAGCTGCTCGGCGTGCAATTCGATCCGCTGCCCGAAGGGACATCGCCGGGGTACGAGAAGCTGCGCACGACCGTCAACGCGTACCTCGCGAAGGGCGGTGTGGTCGGCATCCGGTGTAGCGGCGGTAACGGCGGGCTCGCGTTGGTGTGGACCGAAAGGCCGAACCAACGCGGCTACGATCTGATCACCATCTACGACGACTGATCGCGATCCGTTATAGGATCGTGCGACGGGTGGCATGGGGAGCGCTTCGGTCAAGCCGGACCCGCTGATCGGCACTGTCGTCGGCGG
>DASUFX010000374.1:0-11247 GCA_036274355.1 Kofleriaceae bacterium
CATGACGAACACGTCGCTGCTCGCTGGGCCGCACGGCCTCGACGAGATCATCAAGAGCGTCAAGCGCGGCGTCTACGCGAAACGGTTCTCCGGCGGGCAGGTCAACATCTCGAACGGCGACTTCGTGTTCTCGCTCAGCGAGAGCTACCTGATCGAAGACGGCAAGCTCACCGCGCCGCTCAAGGGCGTGAACCTGATCGGCAACGGTCCCGACGTGCTTCGCCGCGTCGACATGCTCGGCGCCGACTACCAGCTCAGTGATGGCATCTGGACCTGCGGCAAGGACGGGCAGTCGGTTCCGGTCAACGTCGGTACGCCGACGGTTCGCATTGCATCGATCACCGTCGGAGGCACGCAGGCATGAGTGGCGCGCAGGTAACAGAGGCGACGGTCAAGGAGCTGTGCGACGCGGCGGCGCTCGCGGTCGAGATCGCGAAGAAGGCAGGCGCGGATCACGCCGAAGTGCTCGTGCGCGACGGTAGCGAGCTCACCGCGAAGGTGCGGCTCGGCGAGCCCGAGCTCGTGCAGGAGGCGGGCAGCCGCGCGCTGGGTCTGCGCGTGCTCAAGGGCGCGAAGCGCGCGGTGACGTACACCAGCGATTTGCGGCGCGAGTCGCTCGAGGCGCTGTGCAAGGAGACGGTGGCTCTCGCTGAGCTCGCCGAGGCCGACGAGTACGCGCTGCCTCCGGATCCGGCGTTGCTCGCGAAGGAGATTCCCGAGCTCGACCTCTACGATCCCGCAGTCGCGGATGTCGACGCGGCGTGGGCACTGCGCGAAGCGAAGAACGGCGAAGCGGCAGCGCGGCGCCACGATGCGCGCGTGACGAACAGCGAAGGTGCGACGTGGTCGCGGGTGCTCGGTGCGACGGCGTTTGCGACGAGCGGTGGTTTTGTCGGCGGCTATCGCGGCAGCTACGCATCGCTCGTCGTCGAGCCGCTGTGCGACGACACTACCGACCCCGAGAATCCGAAGAAGCGGAACGGGTTCTGGTGGACCGCCTCGCGCTTCCTCGATCAGCTGCAGGTCGCCGAAGCCGTCGGCATCGAGGCGGCACGCCGCACGGTCGCGACGCTCGGCTCGCGCAAGGTCGAGACGCAGGAGTGTCCGATCGTGTTCGATCCGGAAGTCGCGCGCTCGATCGTCGGTACGATCTTCAGCGTCGCGAATGGTTCGTCGTTCTGGCGCAAGTCGAGCTACCTGCTCGGCAAGGAAGGCGAGGTCGTCGCATCGCCGCTCGTCACGATCGTTGACGATCCATTGATCAAGCGCGCGCCGGGTAGCCGGCCGTTCGACGGCGATGGCTTGCCGACGCGCAAGAACAACGTCATCGCGAAGGGCGTGCTCGGACCGGTGCTGTGCGACGTCTACTCGGGCCGCAAGCTGGGTCGCGCGTCGACCGCGTCGGCCGGTCGAGGCATCGGTGGCAACCCCGGCCCCACCACGTCGAACTTGATCATGGAGGCCGGGAGTGTGTCCCGTGAGGAACTGCTGAAGCAGACCACACGCGGCCTGTACGTAACTTCACTTATGGGATTTGGGTTCAATCCGGTGACCGGAGACTTCTCGCGCGGCGCGCAGGGCTTCTGGATCGAAGGTGGCGAGCTGACGTTCCCGGTAAGCGAAGTGACGATCGCGGCGAACTTTGACCAGATTCTCAAGCGGATCGATCTGGTCGCGAACGATCTCGAGCTCCGAAGCTCGACGGCTGCGCCAACGTTCCGGGTGTCACACATGACCCTCGCTGGAACCTCGAAGTAGCGCCAGTAAGTGAAGCACGTACATGGCTGAGATCGTTGGTTGAGTACCTCGGGTCTGCTTGACTTGAACCTCCCGGAATGAAACGATCTTCGACGTGCCTGCCGTAGCAACGGCCGCGGGACTTCCGTCTCGCCTCGGCAAGTACGAGCTGCTGATGCCGCTCGCGGCCGGTGGCATGGCTCGGATTTACATCGGGCGTTCGACTGGTATTGGCTCTTTCGAACGTCACGTTGTGCTGAAAATGATCACGCCGGAGCGGGCGAATGATCTGACGGCCGTGAACATGTTCTTGGACGAAGCGCGTCTCGCCGCTTCGCTCAATCATCAGAACGTCGCGCAGGTGTTCGAGGTCGGTGAGGACGTCGGCATTCACTACCTCGCGATGGAGTACGTGCATGGCCAGGATCTACGCGCCGTGCTCGCGAAGGCCGGCAGCCAAGGCACGCGCATTCCTCTCGAGCTCGCGCTGACGGTCGTCGCCGGCGCAGCGGCAGGTTTGCATCACGCGCACGAGCGTCGCGGGCCCGACGGTGCGCCGCTCGGCATCGTGCACCGCGACGTGTCGCCGTCGAACATCATGATTGGCTACGACGGCGCAGTGAAGCTGCTCGACTTCGGTATCGCGAAGGCGACCGCGCGTTCCGTCGAGACGCAGTCCGGAATCATCAAGGGCAAGTTCGCGTACATGGCACCGGAGCAGTGCCGCGGTCGCGATGTCGATCGCCGCAGCGATGTGTTCTCGCTCGGCATCATCCTCTACGAGATTTCGACGCAGCATCGCTGCTTCCGCGCGGACAGCGACTTCGACACGATGCATCGCATCGTCACGGGCGACGTCGTGCGGCCGACGCGTCTCGTCCAGAACTATCCGCAAGCGCTCGAAGCGATCGTGATGAAGGCGCTCGCGGTCGACGCGAACCAGCGCTACCAGAGCTCGGGCCTGTTGCTCGAAGCACTCGAGAGCTTCGCGGTGTCGTCGCGGATGTCGCTGTCGACGATGGGCCTTGGCCGCTTCATGCGCGACATGTTCGGCGAGGTGCAGGAGCCGTGGCTGAACACGGCCGCGACGAAGGTGCACCAACCGCTCACGCCGAAAGAGAGCACGATCTCGTCGACGAACGGGCAGGGCAGCAAGTCGGCGCCGATCATGTTGCCGCCGGAACAGCTCGCGCCGGTCGATACCAGCGGTATCCCCGACGAGGAAGCGCGCTTCGCCGACTCCGACGGCATCAACAGCATGGCGAAGACGACGCTCGATCTGCCGCGGGAGGGAGACCGCGAGCCAGATGAGAACGCGTCGGACGAGTGGAACGCGAAGTCGTATCCCGCGCCGAAGCCGTCGATGGCGTCGGACGACACGATTCCTCCGGACCCGGTTGGTCGGCAGTCGTATCCGCAAGGCATCCCGCCGCCGCCGCAGGTCCAGCGCAAATCGCAGCCGCAGGTGCCGGCGCAGCCCGAACCTCGGCCGACGCCGAATCCGGCGTTGCCGATGACGTATCCGAAGGCGAGCTCGCTGCCGCCGGGCGAGCTGCCGTTGCCGCCGCCCGCGCCGCCGCAGCATCAGTTCAACGTGCCCGGCTCGGGCTCGGGGCCGTCGCATCCATCGCATCCCGCGATTGGTATCGTCAGCACGAAGCACGGCTACACGAGCGGCGCGATGACGCGCGGCGATGCCTCGTATCCGCGTTACGACGCGCCGGGTGACGTATCGTCGTCGCCGGATCTCCAGCTCACGCCGAATCGGCGCCCGCTGTTCATCGGCCTCGGCATCGTCCTCGTCGGCATCATCGTGATGCTCGTCGTGTCGTTCACCGGCGGTGACGAAGCGCCGGCGCCGCGTCCGGCCGATGAACCGGCGCAGCCGATGGAAGAGCACGCCACGACGCCCGAGCAGACGCAGCCGGCGCCTGGCAGCAACACCGACGTTGCCGACGAGAACATGGTCTCGGTCATCATCCACTCGGATCCGGTGGGCGCTGACGTGCTGATCGCGGGCACGAAGATCGGTACGACGCCGTTCGAGAGCAAGCTCAAGCGCGGCACGAAGATCGCGCAGCTCACCGTGCAGAAGGACGGCTACGCGCCGTTCAACACGAAGATCGATCTCGGCGGCGAGTACGAGAACCGCAAGATCAAGCTGACGAAGCTCGAGGACCTGCCCAAGGGCAGCGATGGCAATCCCATGTCGCCGGACAACGGCGAGGAATCGACGCCGAAGGGCACGCCGAAGACGGGCACCGAGAAGACCGGCACGACGCCGAAGACGGGCACGGAGAAGACCGGCACGCCGAAGGCCGGCACGGAAAAGACCGGGACGAAGACCGGCACCGAGAAGACGGGCACGTCGACGAAGACGGGCTCCGAGAAGACGGGAACGAAGACCGGAACGAAGACCGGCACCGGCACGGGCACGACGACGCCGAAGGTCGAAAAAGAGAAGTGCCAGCCGCCGGGCCCGAACGTCGATCCGTTCGGCCCGCCGATCTGCAAGACGTAACAGCGCTGCCGCCCTTTCGCGGCACATCGCCGCTCCACGCGAGCGGAAATGGGATCAGACTCCTTTTTCCGGCACATCGCCGCTCCACGCCAGCGGATATGTGGTCAGACGGTCAGCCCCCTTTGGGTTAGATCGCAATCTCCGGCACGTCGCCCTTCCACGTGAGCGTCGCGCCGGTCGCCTTCGCGACGTCGTCGCACGACAGGCCAGGTGCGCGCTCGCGCAGCACGAGGCCGCCGTTCTGCACGTCGATGACGGCCATGTCGGTCACGAGCGTGTGCACGCATGCGACGCCGGTGAGCGGCAGCGTGCACTCCTTCAGGATCTTCGGCGCGCCTTCCTTCGTGGTGTGCTCCATCATGACGATCACGCGGCGGCTGCCGGCGACGAGATCCATCGCGCCGCCCATGCCTTTGATCATCTTGCCGGGGATCATCCAGTTCGCGAGGTCGCCAGATTGCGAGACCTCCATGGCGCCGAGCACGCTGACGTCGACGTGGCCGCCGCGGATCATCGCGAACGACTGCGCGGAATCGAAGAACGCCGAGCCCTTGATCGTCGTGACGGTCTGCTTGCCGGCGTTGATGAGGTCCGGATCTTCGTCGCCTTCGTACGGGAACGGGCCGATGCCGAGCAGGCCGTTCTCGGACTGCAGCACGACGTCGATGCCGGGCGGGATGAAGTTCGCGACGAGCGTCGGCATGCCGATGCCCAGGTTGACGTAGAAGCCGTCGCGCAGCTCGGCAGCGACGCGGCGGGCCATTTGATCACGATCGAGACGCGGCATTACGCGCTCCTCTTGCGCAGCGTGCGCTGCTCGATGGGTTTCTCGTAGTGGGTGCCCTGGAAGATTCGCTGCACGTAGATCGACGGCAGGTGCACGTGATCGGGATCGAGCTCGCCGACTTCGACGAGCTGCTCGACCTCGACGATCGTGATCTTGCCGGCCTGTGCGCACAGCGGATTGAAGTTGCGGCTCGTCTTGCGGAACACGAGGTTCCCCCACTTGTCGCCCTTCCAGGCTTTGACGATCGCGAAGTCGCCGCGAATCGCGTGCTCCATCACGCACTGCTTGCCGTTGATCGTGCGCGTTTCCTTGCCCTCGGCGACCTTCGTGCCGAAGCCGGTCGGCGTGAAGAATGCCTCGATGCCTGCGCCGCCTGCGCGCAGGCGCTCGGCGAGCGTGCCTTGCGGGCAGAGCTCGACCTGCAGCTGGCCGGACAGGAACTGCTTCTCGAAGATCTTGTTCTCGCCGACGTAGCTCGAGATCATCTTTTTCACCTGGCCCTGCGCGAGCAGGACGCCGAGGCCTTTCTCGGTCGTGCCGCAGTTGTTGGACACGATGGTGAGATCCTTGACCTGTCGCCGCGCTAGCTCGGCGATGCAGTTCTCGGGGTTGCCCGACAGGCCGAAGCCGCCGGCCAGGATGACGGCACCGTCGAACACGCCTTCGAGGGCCGCCTGGGCGTCTGGGTAGACCTTGTGCATCGTCTGTGTCTTACTGCCAAAGGGGATGCCGATCATCACGTTGACGACGGATTTCGGCACGCGCGACGGGTACGTCGGTGCGGTCAAGGGCGTGATCCATCGCGTGCTCCAGAGCACGGTCGTGCGCCCGGTCTGGGAGCACACGAGCGTCGTCGACATTGCTCACGATCTGCCGCGCGGCGACATCGCGCACGCCGCGTGGGTCCTCGCGACATCGACGATCGAATTCCCGGAAGGGTCGATTCACGTCATTGTCGTCGATCCCGGCGTCGGGGGCGCGCGCCAGAACGTCGTCGTCGAATCCGCGGGCGGCCAGCTCTACGTCGGGCCGGATAACGGCGTGTTCGCGTTGCTCGGCGACACCAGTGCGCACGTGGTCACGAAGACCGCGCTGCTCGCGCCGAAGATCAGCTCGACGTTTCACGGCCGCGACCTCTTCGCGCACGTCGCAGCCCGCCTCGCGTGCGGGTATCGACCGACGGATTTCGGCAAGGCGACGCGGCTCGTCGGCACGCTGCCGTGGGGGCGGCGTCCGGAGGGCGTGGGTCGCATCATCCATATCGACGGCTTCGGCAATCTGATCTCGGATCTGCCGGCGCGCGAGGCGGGTGGGACCGTGCTGTTCGAGACCCGCCACATTCCAGTGATGCGCACGTATGAAGACGTACCGGTCGGCGAGCTGCTCGCGTACGTGGGATCGGCGGGGACCATCGAGATTGCCGTGCGCGACGGGCGCGCAGACGCCTTGCTCGGTGTGCAGCGCGGCGCCAAAGTGCTACCGGATCCGGACGCGACCGGACCGTATCGATGAGTCCCTCGTCAGGGATCACCATGGGCGCTGAAATCGAAGTCGAAATCACGTCGCTCGCCGCGGGCGGCGATGGTGTGGCGCGCGATGCAAATGGCCGCGTCACGTTCGTGCCGCGCAGTACACCGGGCGATGTCGTGCGCGTGACGCTCACGAAGCAAACGAAGTCGTTCGCGCGGGGAACCATCGTCGAGATCGTGCGGCGGTCTCCACAGCGCATCAACCCGCCATGCCCGTACTTCGTTGCCGGCTGCGGCGGCTGCCAGTGGCAGCACGTCGAGCGGGCAGGGCAGCTCGCTGCCAAACACGCGATCGTGACGAACGCGCTGCGCCACCTCCCGGGCGTCGTCGTCGAAGACGTGCTCGATCCGGCTCCAGCGTATGGCTGGCGACGCCGTGCGCGCTTTCATGGCGCGCACGGCTTGGTCGGCCTGTACGAGCACGGCAGCCATACGCTGATCCGCCTGCAACAGTGCCCGCAGCTCGAGCCGGAGCTCGAGCCGATATTGAAGGAGCTCAATGCGCTGCGGCCGCCCGAGGGCGAGGTCGCGCTGCTCCGCGGTCACACCGGTGACATCGTGCTCGGCGTCGAGCACGCCTGGCGCGGTGCCGCGAAGCTCGTCGGCCGCGTCGGCATCGTCGGTGTCGTCGCCGGAAACGAGACGCACGGCACGACGGTGATCGAGATCGAGCCCGGCCTGTTCGGCGGGCCGTGGGACTTCGCGCAGGCGAGCAGGGCCGGCAATGCGAAGCTCATCGAGGTGGCGCGTGCTGCGGTCGGCGCGGCGGGTGGTGTGAATTCGTCGACGAGCAAGCGGTTGCTCGAGCTGCATGCCGGCGCGGGCAACTTCACGCGGACGTTCGTCGCCGACGGCTGGGACGTGCTCGCGAGCGATGTCCACGCGCCCGCGCGACCGATTGCTGGCGCGCGCTTCGAGGGTGGCACCGCCGAGGATGTGCTCGCGCGCGCCGCCGGCCCCTTCGACGCGATCGTGCTCGACCCACCGCGCACCGGCGCAGTCGAGGCGATGCCGGGTATCGCGAAGCACGCACCACCCGTCGTCGTGTACATCTCGTGCGATCCGGCGACGCTCGCGCGCGACGCCGCGAAGCTTCTCGAAGTTGGTTACCGCGCCGAGCGCGCATGGCCGGTCGATCTGATGCCACAGACCTCACACGTCGAGGTCGTGCTCCGACTGACGAAGGGCTAACCGGCCTTCTTCGTCGGCGCCGGTTCAGGCTTCGGTTCTTTCGGCGGCGCGAACGTCTTCACGACCACGCGTGCGGCGGCGACGTCGACGCCCTTCGGCACTTCGATTGCGGCAGACACCGAGTAGGTGCGAAACAGCAGCACGCGGACGACGATCGTCGAGCCACCGTCCCGCTTCGTCTCGAGATCGAGCGCGGGGACACCGTTCGCGTCGACGATTTTCTTGGCGCGACGCTTGTAGCCAGGGACGCCCGCCTTGATGCCGGACTCGACCTTGTCGACGTACGCCTGCTTCTTGTCACTGATCCATGCGTCGGGATTCGGCACATCCGCGCGCGTGACGACGAGCGTCGCGCCGTTGTCGTGCTTGAAGATCTCGACGACGCCCTTGAACGAGTGCTTCACCCGGTTCCAGCCATCGGGCAAGGTCAGTGTGGCTTTCGAATTCGGCAGCGAGACGATCGTTTCCGCGTGCGCCACTCCACCGAGCAGCGCGAGTACGACGAACAGCCGGATCACGACTCGGTGACCGGGCCGGCGTCGCTCTTCGCGTCGGACTTCGTGTCGCTCTTCGCGTCGGACTTCGCGTCGCTCTTGCCGTCCGCCTTGTCGGCCGGGGCGTCGCCACGCGGACGCAGGCCGAGCAGGGCGTGGATCACGTGGCGCTGATCGGCTTCCGACGCGAACCAGTCGCGCGGGAATGCCATCGCCTTGTCGCCAAGCTCCACCACCAGCACCGGCGCCGAGCGATTCCACGGCACGGAGCGGCGCAGGAAGTACGCTGCCGTCACAGCCGACGGCTCGAGCACGAGCGGCCGCGCCCGGTGCACGCCGCGCGGCAGGCTGACCTTGTCTTCCGAGATCACGAACTTGCCGGGCGGATGCAGAAAGCTCATCGCGAGCTGGTAGCCGCGGAACAGGCCGAGCGCGATCAGCACGTAGCCGACCCACACGCCGACCGTACCGAGCTTCCAGATCAGCAGTGCGCCGCCGATGATTCCGCCGATGGTCCAGCTGATCCAGCGCTGGCGCGATACCTCGAGCTCGACCTCGACCGTCTCGAGCGGAGCCCGCCTCGGATCCTCGTGACGATACGAGGTCTCCTTGGCGTCCTTAGCGCGACCAGTCTCGGGTGAGCTCGCTGACGCGTGCTTGGATCTCATCGAGGGAGACATGGCAGAGACGTCGTGCCGTAACGACCTCCTGACCATCTACCACGACGTCGGTGATGGCGCGAGGCGAGAGCGCGTAGACCACGTTCTTTTCCAGGGCTTGGCTCGGCCAGAGGGACGGATCGTCGAGATCGAGTGCGACGAGGTCGCAGCGATACCCCGGGGTGATCCGGCCGATCGGGAGCCGTAGTACCTCGCCTGCGGTACGCGTACCGAGCGCAAAGCAGGTCTCGGCGGCGATGGCTTGCCCGTCGGTCTTGTGGACCTTCTGGAGCAGGGCGGCCATCCGCATCTCGTCGAAGACGCTGACCCGGTTGTTCGAGCAGCCGCCGTCGGTGCCCAGGCCCACCCGCACGCCGCGGGCCACCAGATCGACGAGATCGGTGACGCCATCGCCGAGGAACATGTTCGAGCCCGGGCAATAGGCGAGCGAGCCGCCGCGCTCGGCGAGCAGGGACCGCTCGGATTCGTCGAACCAGCAGCCGTGCACCGCGATCATCCCGGACATGTCGACCTGGAGGCCGGCGACCGCGTGGATCGGGCGCTTGCCGAACCGCTCGAGCGACTGGTCGACCTGGTACTTCTCCTCGGCGAGGTGGATGTGCCATGGCTCGCCGGCGTCGGCGGCGCAGCCGGCACCGGCTTCGATCATCGCCGGCGTCGCGCCGTGCTGGCTGTGCGGCGCGGGCTGGATCGTGACGAGGTGGCGAACCTTGTCGCGGTAGCGCGCGTGCAGCGCCTGGTAGTTCGCGACCGCCTGCGGGATCGATTCACGATACGCCGCGGGCGCGCCATCCCAGTCGTAGAAACAGCGCGCGAGCACGATGCGCATCCCGAGCCGGCGCGCGGCCTCGATCGTTGCCGACGCGTGGTCGTTGCCCTGCGCGTTCAGATAGTAGAAGTCGCAGACGGTCGTGACGCCGTGGAGCAACATCTCGCCGAACGCGAACAGCGCGGCGGTACCCATGTCGTCGGCGGTGAGGCGTGGCGAGTAGCGATACAGCGCGCGGTCGCGCCACTCGAGAAATGGCAGGTCGTCGCCGATGCCGCGCAACAGCGATTGGAAGCTATGGTTGTGCGTGTTGACCGTGCCGGGTACGACCGCGCGATGTGACCAGTCGAGCCGCCGCGCACCTGCCGCGCGTGGGTCGGCGGCCACATCGCCGGGATCACCGACGAGCACGATCTCGCCGTCGATCGCGAGGATCGCCGTCGGACCGCGCGCGCCGCCGCCCCGTGTCACCGATCCGAGCGCGCCGGCGAAGCCGGCGGGCTCGGTGATCGCGCGATCCGCAGTAACGAGTAGCGTGTTCGTCATCGGCGCAGCGACCCTATCATTGGTGCATGCTAGGGTCTGCCCCGTGCAGGAGTTGATCGAGAAAGGCCTCGCCCCGATCTACGTGTTCCACTCGGAACACCCGATCCTGATCGAACGGGCGGTTGCCACGATCCGCGACGCTGCCGTGCCGCCGGCGTCGCGCGGCTTCAACTACGACGTCATCGAGGGCAAACCCAAGGGCAACCAGATCGTCGCGCTCGCGCAGACGCTGCCGATGATGGCGAAGCACCGCATGGTGTTCGTGCGCGACCTCGGCCTCTTGCCCGCCGACGAGGCCGAGCCGGTCATCAATTACCTGAGCAAGCCAAACCCGTCGACGGTGCTCGTCGCGATCACGAGCAAGCTCGACAAGCGCCTCAAGCTGTTCGCGCAGCTGTCAAAGAAGGGCTTCTTGCACGTGCTCGAGGCGCCGCGTCAGGTCGGGCCGTGGGTGCGCGAGGAAGCCAAGCTCAAGGGCGTGCGCATCGACAGCGCTGCGATGTCGCGGCTCGTCGACACCGTCGGCAATGACCTGTCGCGGCTATCGCTCGCGATCGAGCAGCTTGGCCTCTACGCCGGCGATCGTCCGGTCACCAGCGACGACGTCGACGAGCTGATCGCCGACACGCGCGAGCGCTCGGTGTTCGAGCTCACCGACGCGATCGGCGCCGCGGATCGCGGGCGAGCACTCGCCGCGGTCGCATCGCTGTGTGATCAGCGCGAGAGCGCGGTCGGTGTCGTCGTCATGCTCGCGCGTCATATCCGCCAGCTGTCGATGCTGCACACCTGCCGCATGCACGGCGTGCCGCGGTCCGAGTGGAACGTGCGGATCGGCGTGCCGCCATTCGTCGTCGACAAACTCGTCGCACAAGCGAAGAGCTACACGCCCGGCGCGCTCGCCACGGCGACCCAGCGGCTCGCGAACGCGGACCGCGCGCTGAAGGGCGACATCACGCTGACCACACAGACGGCAGCATTCACAGGCCCTCAGCT
>DASUFX010000375.1:0-20810 GCA_036274355.1 Kofleriaceae bacterium
AAGCCGGCGAGCTCGTGCATGTCGTACGGCTTCTTGCCGGGATGATTCACCGCGAAGCTACCGTGATGCGCTGGATGCCAATCTTGCGTGGCGACGATCGTCGAGAACTTCGGCATGAGCCGGTTCGCGACCGGAATGGTCTCGTGGCCGTTCGCGACCGCGAGCGCACCGCCAGGGCAGAAGTCGTACTGCAGGTCGATGAGGAGCAGCGCTCGCATGTCGGAAGTCTACATCGCGAACTCGAACCCCTGGCGCGCGAGCCGCTCGTACTTGCGGCGGTCGAAGCGATAGAGGCGCGCCGCGCGGTGGCGGACGCCCTGCTCGACTTCGTCGGTCTCGACGAGCAAATCCATCGCGAGGATCTTCTTGCGGAAGTTCCGCTTGTCGAGGCCCGTGCCGAGGATGATCTCGTACAGACGCTGCAGCTGGGTAAGCGAGAAGCGCGGCGGCAACAGCTCGAAGCCGATCGGTGCGTAACGCACCTTGCCGCGCAGACGCTCGTGAGCGCGCGCGACGATTTCGCTGTGATCGAACGCGAGCTTAGGCAGATCGTCGAGCCCGAACCAACCGACACCCATCGCGTCGGTCGCGGCGCGGATGCGGTGATCGCTCAGCTTGGCGAGCGCGTAGTACGCGACCGAGACGACGCGGTCGCGCGGATCGCGATCGAGCGTACCGAACGTGTAGAGCTGCTCGAGAAACACGTCGCTGACGCCGGCCTCTTCTTCGAGCTCGCGGCGCGCTGCGTCGTCGAGCGTCTCCTCGATCCGCACGAAGCCGCCGGGCAGCGCCCACGCATGCTGGAACGGCTGCAGCTTGCGCTGGATCAGCAGCACCTTGAGGTCGTTCTCGTCGAGACCGAACACGACGCAGTCGACTGCGAGCGCAGGCCTCGCGTACTCGTAGGAAAAGCTCACCGCTCGGCCTTCCCCATCGCGACGTACGCGCGCATCTCCGCGAGCTCGCGCTCGAAGCCGCCGGACAAGATCGGGAAGCGACACCAGGAGCGCGGATCGACGTTGCGATCATCGAGATGGAAGCTCGGCGCAATGCGCTCGCGCTTCCACTGATTCTGGCACCACAGGCGGAAGAATCGCTCGATCCACATCGCGAGCTGTGCGGGCGAGTGCTCGGGGTAACGCGGCAACAGCTCCTGCAGCACCTCGGTCGGCGTGTGCTTGTCGCGGATCGCCGAGTCCTCGACGGCCTCGAGAAAGTCATATGGCATCAGGTCCGCTTCGTCGGTCTGCGACGACGTCGGCGGGCGCAGCTCCGCGGTCGGTTGCTGCGAGTTGATCACGCCCAGCGCCGGAATCGGCTCGAGCCCGACGAGACCCTTCTTCTCCATCCAGCGCAGCCACGCGCGCAAGAACGACTTGTCGATGCCGCCGAGCGGGGCGAGCCCGCCGGACGTATCGCCGTCCATCGTCGCGTAGCCGACCGCAGCTTCGGAGCGGTTCGACGTCGTGAGCAGCACGGCGCCGCGCACGTTCGCGAGCATCCAGATCGACGGCGAACGCACGCGCGCCTGGATGTTCTGCAGCGTCAGGTCGTCACGGTCCCACGACAGCGAACGGCCGATCGCCTTCTCGAGCGTGGTGATGTACGCCTTGTACTGGGCGTCGACATCGATGACGTGGAACTCTGCACCGACCGCTTTCGCGACGGTCTCGGCTGCGATGCGCGTGACCTTGCCCGAGTTCTCCGTCGGCTGATACGCGCACGTGAGCAGCGCACCGACGGCCGCAGTAGCGCCGCCGCCCTTGTCGAGCGTCTCGATCAACCGCCGGCACCACGGCAGATGCTGGCGCACGCCGCCGGCGCCAAGCTCCTGGAACGAGAGCTGCACGGCAAGCGCGACGAGCACCGCACACGCCGCTGAGTCGGCGCCACCCGAGAGCGACACGACATAGCCTTGCGCGCGGGACTTTCGCAGGTAGTCCCAGAGCCCGAGCGCGACGCAGCGCGCGAACTCTTCTTCCTTGAGCGAGTGCCGATCTTCCCAGCTGTGCAGACGCGGACGCGGCGCTTCCGGCTTGCGCTGCGGCCACACGAACGGGTGCTCGACGACTTGCTGCTCGGCATCATGACGCGGCCGGTGGCTGCCGCGACGCGCTTGTTCGCGGCGATTGCCGTCGACGTCGATGATCGCCGTCGCGAGCTCGACGTCGTGAAACGAAAACCTGCGGCCACGCACGAGAAGCTCGCCGCCCGAGGCGATCAGGCCACCGCCGTCATAGACGACGCGACCGGCTTCGTTGCCGAGGAGATTCGCGTAGAGGTACGCGACGCCGAATGCACGCGAGCCTTCGACGACGAAGCGCTGGCGCACGGCGAACTTGCCGAATGCGAAGTGGCTCGCGCTCGGGTTGCACATGATGTCGACGCCGCGCAGTGCGAGATCGGTGCCCGGACGATTCGCGACCCACGCGTCCTCGCAGATCTCGAAGCCAATGCGCACGTCGCCGATGTCGAATACGAGATCGCCGATCGGATAGCGGCGGATCGATCCGTCTTCGGCGGTGCGCTCGAGCACGTCGACCTCACCGGCCGGCCACGGCTTGAACCAGCGCGGCTCGTAGTGAATGCCGTCGGCGGCGAGAAACTGCTTGCCGACGAAGCCGACGATCTTGCCGTCGGCGAGTAACGCAGCTGCGTTGTACAGCGCCTTCTCGTGATAGACGGGCATGCCGACCGCGACCACCATGCCGCGCGTCAGTGGCGCGAGCGCGTCGAGCTGCGAGAACGCGACGTCCTGCAGACCGTCCATGAAGAACGCGTCCTCGCAGGCGTAGCCGGTGATCGCGAGCTCCGGCAGACACAGCATCGTCGCGCCCTCGGCACGCGCGTGCTCGATGGCCATGCGCAGGTGCGCGAAGTTGGTTTCCCACGCAAACGGCGTTTGGTTCACACACGCGACGGCGACCTTGATGAGCTTCATGGGAGACCTACCGGTTGGATTTCAGATGCTCGGTGAGCAGGGCTGCGGTGCTGTCGACTTCCAGAAACTCCGAGGCAAGCGAGACGGCCCGCGGATGGCTATCGGTCGTGACGACGCGGCCGAGCAGGCCACGATTACGAATTTTCGCTAGCGAATCACGTGGAAACACACCGTGCGTCGCGATCGCGTCGATCGCGACGGCCCCCGCATCCTTGTATACCTCTGCGGCCGCGCAGAGCGACCCGCCCGTTCGGATCATGTCGTCGTAGATGACGACCCGGCGACCTGCGACGTTGGCCGACACGCCGGTGATCTCGGTCTCGGTGCCCGACGTGCGGCGCTTGTAGACGAACGCGGCATCGACCTGGAGATCCTTCGCAAGCGACTCGACCCACTTCGCGCGGCCGGCGTCGGTGGACGCGAGTACGAAGTCTGCGCCGCCGAGCCGCCGCGCCGCAGCGGTTGTCAGCTTCTTGCCGTAGACGTGGATCGGCCGGATGCCGCCTTCGAAGTAGTGCGCGAGGCCACCGACATGGAGGTCGAGCAGAAACACCTGCGTGCCGCGGCTTGCCATCGGGATCGACGAGATCAGCCGCGCGCGCGTCTTCGCGGTGACGATCTCACCGGCCTTCGCCGAGCGCTCCATCGTCGAATAGCCGTAATACGGAATCACCATGCGCATGCGATACGCACCGAACATGACGAGGCCGCATGCGAGGTCGTAGAGCTCGACCGCGGCTTCGTCGTCGATCGTGCCGCCGACGAAGATCACGTCGCGATCGGCAGGATCGGTGTCGATACGCCGATAGTGCTCGCCGTCCGGGAACGTCTTGCGCGTGATGACGCCGCGCTCCCAGCCACCTTCCTTCGCAATCGCGTCGGCGAGGTACGTGTAGGCGGCCGTCGAAAATACGAGTGGCTCATGCATGGCGCGCTCTCGCTTCCGCGATCAGCTGTTGCTTGCGACGATGAACGTGGCCGTCGAGACCGACGGGATATGGCTGCGGATTGAGAAAGCGTTTCGTGCGCGGCGAGAGCATCGCGAGATCGTGCGCGGCGCGCGCTCGCGCGGCTTCTAGATCGGGCAGCGGCAAGACGCGGCCGCGATCGATCACGGTGGTCAGCAAGTCCTCGGCGTGGTCGTGCACCGGCGCGACCGGCCCCCGCAACGGATCCTCGATGTCGTGCAGCTCGCACGGCGTCTCGCAGCCGTGGTCGCTGTCGAAGATGACGTCGCCGACGTACTCGTTGCCGTTGCGGAGCCGTCGCACCTGCAGCATGCCGGGGTTCGAGATCTTGATCGGCTGCTCCGAGAGCTTGATCGCCTCGCGCCATGCACCGCTGTCGTCGCGATACGCGCCGAGCTTGTACACGCCGCCGAGCGCCGGCTGATCGAACGCGGTGATGAGCTTCGTGCCGACGCCCCAGATGTCGATGCGCGCGCCCTGATCCTGGATGTTCTGGATCAGATGCTCGTCGAGATCATTGGACGCGACGATCTTCGCGTTCGGGAATCCGGCCGCATCGAGCATCGCGCGTGCCTCGGCGGACAGATGTGCGAGGTCGCCCGAGTCGAGGCGAATGCCGGCGAGCTCGTGACCCCGTGCGCGCAGCTCCTTGCCCACCGTGATCGCGTTGCGTACGCCGTCGAGCGTGTCATAGGTGTCGACGAGGAACGTGCAGTTGCCGGGCAGCGTCTCGGCGTATGTACGAAATGACGAGAGCTCGTCGCCGTGGAACATCACCCAGCTGTGCGCGTGCGTGCCCTTCACAGGAATGCCGAGCAGCTTGCCGGCGAGCGTGTTCGACGTTGCAGCGCAGCCGCCGATGTACGCCGCGCGGGAGCCGCCGAGACCGCCGTCGATACCCTGCGCGCGCCGCAGGCCGAACTCGAGCACCGGGCCCTTCGCGACCTGCGCGAGCCGCGCGGCTTTCGTCGCGATCAGCGTCTGATAATTCACGAGCGTGAGCAGCGGCGTCTCGATCAACTGCGCCTGCACGATTGGACCGCGCACGCGAATGATCGGTTCGTGCGGGAACACGAGCGCGCCCTCGGGCACCGCATCGACGCTGCACGAGAATTTCATCTCGTGCAGGTAGCCGAGGAACGCGGGCGGAAACAGCGGCTTCTGCTCGTTGTCCTTCAGCGTCGCGAGGAACGCGATGTCGTCGGGCATGAAGCGAAACCGCTTCAAGTACGCGACCACCGGGGCAATGCCTGCGGCGATCGCGTAGCCGCCGCCGAATGGCGGGCGCCGATACGTCAGATGAAAGACGGCCTCGCGCTCGGCATGGCCGGACTTCCAGTAGCCGGCAGCCATCGTGAGCTGATACAGATCGGTCAGCAGCGCGAGCGAACCGCCGTAGACGTCATCGAGGCCGTCGGTCATCGTTATTACTGTGTATCATTTACACTAAGTCCTTCGATGTCAAATGGTAGTGACCAGCGCGCGCCCGCCGCTAAACCCGGTGCGGAAGCGGTTATCAGCGATCAAGCGGTGATCGTCTGGGGCGAGGTTCTTTGGGACCGATTTCCCGACGGCGATAAGCTCGGTGGCGCGCCGTCGAATGTCGCCTGGCACCTCGGTCTTGCCGGCGGCTGGGCGCGACTGGTGTCGCGGGTCGGCGACGACGCAGCAGGCCGCGAGGCGATCGAACGCTTGTCGAACGTATGTGATGCCGATTTGATCCAAATCGATTCCGAGCGTCCGACCGGCGAAGTGCGTGTTGCGATCGAAAACGGAGAGCCTCGCTACACGCTCGTCCCCGGCTGCGCCTGGGAGCGGATCGAGTGCACGGCCGATGTCGCTGCTGCGCTCGGCGAAGCAGGCGTGATGGTCTACGGCACACTCGCACAGCACACCGAGACCGGCATCGCCGGCTGGCGTGCGGCGATTGCCGCCGCACACGGAAGTTGTTTGAAGGTCTGCGACGTCAACTTGCGGCGCCTGTCGATCGCGCCGCCGGTTGAACAACGCGCGGTCAAGGAAGCGATCGCCGCCGCCGACATCATCAAGGTCAACGATCAGGAGCTCACGCGCATCGCCGACTGGTTCGGCTGGCTCGATCCGCTGGCCGAGCTGCGCGCCGGGCGCCGCGTCGTGGCCGTCACCCACGGGAAGAACGGTGCCACGCTGTACGGCGACAAGGAGATCGTCACGATTGCGGGCGTGCAGTCGAAGCCAGGTGGCGATAACGTCGGCTGCGGCGATGCCTTTGTCGCCCTCTTCGTGCACGGCATGACTCTCGGCTGGGATCTACGAACTTCGGGCACGGCAGCATGTCGATGGGCGGCTGCCGTCGCGGGTGTGCGTGGCGCGACACCGATGTTCGACGAAGAGCAAATCGCCGAGCTGCTCGGAGAGGCGGCCTCGTGAGCGAGCCGAACGAGTCAGGCGGCAGAGCGTCCGTACGGTCGTCGAGCAACATGGGCACGACCACCGAGTCGCGGCAGGCGGCGCGCGTCGAGAACACCGAAGACAAACCAAGCGCACCGGTGATCAAGAAGCGCGAGTCGTTCTTCGCGCGCCACCTCGGCCGCTACTTCGGCGGCAGCACGGACAAGAAGCCTGGCGGCGAGAGTCCCGATTCGTGGGACCAGGTCGCGGCGTGGTTCCTCACGAACGGCGCGCTGCCGGCACTCGCGCTGATCACCGTCGCGGTGTTCGGCATCCACGCGCATATCTTCCGAGGCGAAACCGCGGGCGACGATCTGTCGTTCCACTTTGCGGAGTCGGCGCGCCTGATGGACTGCATCCGCCACGGCGACTTCGACTTTTGGAACCCGAGCGCGAACGCAGGCTACGCGTCCGCCTACTACTACCAGGTGCTGCCGCAGCTCGCGTCGGCGCTGCCGGCGGCGATCTTCGGTCATCATCTATTCTGGTTTCAGCTGAGCGTCGTGTTGCCGCTCGTCCTCGCGCCGGCGGCTGCGTACAAAGGCATGCGCCTGCTCGGCGCGACGCCATGGCAGTCGGTCGTCGGTGCGTTCTGCGTCGGGTTCATGAACGGCGCCTCGCGCTGGGGCGCGGGCAACGCGGGCACGTTTCAGGTCGGCCTCTACACCCAGACGTGGGCGCTGTGCGCGTTCCCGATGGCGCTCGGCTACGCGTACCTGTGGATGACGAAGGGCAAGCGCCTCGCGTCGACAATCGCGTGGAGCGCGTTCGTCACGCTGTGCCATCCGTTTGCCGGCATCACGCTCGGATTCGCCGCGCTCGCCGCGTGGTTCGCGACGTTCGTGCTGCTGCCGTTCGACTACTTGTTCGCAGCGCTCGCGCCGAAGCTGACCGGCCGGCTCACCTGGCTCGGCAAACGCTGGGCAGAGCCACCGCGGCGAGCGAAGGAAATCCTGCCCGAGCTCGTGCGGGGCGGCTTGTTCTTCATCGGCCTCGTGATCGCCGTGATGCCAGTCTGGCTGCCGCTCGTGATCGATCCGCAGGGCTTCGGCGGGTTCCCGCACCGCGTCGGCGACGAGGTTGGCCCTGGCTTCAAGACGCTCGCGCACTGGTACGCGAACGGCGAGATCCTCGACTGGCTCGCACCGAGCGCGGGCCTCGGCACGCGGCTCGGGCTGCTCACGTGGTCGCTGCCACTCGTCGTGATCCTCGCGCGCGCTCCATATTACCGGTGGCTGTGGGCACCCGCGGTGCTCTACGCGCTACTGCTGGGCGTCGGTCCGAACATCGGCAAGATCGGTGACGATCTGATCCCGCCGGTGCGCTTCCTCGGCGGCATGCAGACCGTGCTCGCGATGGGCATCGGCGCCGGCGTCGTGCTGATCGGTCAGCGTGCCTGGGAGATCGTCGGTCGCTGGCCGTCGAAGGCCTATGCACTACGGACCGTGATCGCTGCGATCGCAGCAGCAGCGATCGTGCTCGTCGTCGTGCCGGGTGGTCGCGCGCTCGGTGCACGCGTGCGCGTGCTCGGCGATCACTCGAACAGCCACGCCGACGAGCTGTTCCTCGTCAACGCGATCCTCGCGAGGCAGCCGCAGGGTCGCAAGCAAACTGGACCGGGCGCGGAGAACCACTGGTGGAACCTGCTGTCGTACGTGTACGAGCGCGTGCCGTCGACGCTGCAGATGGGCGGCGGCGGTCTGCAAGCATCGCCGAACTACGACTTCTTGTGGACGCAGCGCGACCTGGTCAAGAACGCGTGGATCTTCGACGCGCCGTATCTCGTCTACATGTCCTCACTCGGCAGCAAGATGCCGATCGCGGAGATGATCGCGAAGACGCCGAATTACGAAGTGCGCCGGCTGCCTTCGGCGGGTCTCGTATCGCCAATCCAGGTTGTCGGCGTGTTGCCGCCGGGCTATTCGCACAAGCAGGAAGGTCATAAGAAGGCGCTCGAGTGGATCAAGAGCGATCAGCCGATGAAGGACGAGATGCTCGCGTATGTCGGCTCCGAGCACGGCAACAGCGATGCGCCTGCCGGACGAACGCTGCGCTCGTGGCGGCAAGATTCGCCGGGCAGCGATCCCGATATCGTCGCCGAGGTCGAGGCCGAGAAGACGACGACGTTCGTCGTGCGCGAGAGCTGGCATCCGCGCTGGCACGCATACATCGACGAGGATCAAGAAGTGCCGGTGCGCCGCGTGACGCCCGACTTCATCGCGGTCGACGTGCCGCCCGGCAAGCACACGCTTGCGGTCCGCTTCGAGCGGCCCTGGTGGGCGCATGCGTCGTGGCTCGCGTGGCCGCTGACCGTACTGCTCGCATTCTTCGCGATGCGGTGGTGGTCGCGCCGAAACGCAACGTCACCGGTGGCCTGAGCCAACCGCGGCGTCCGGACGGCTCGGCGGCGGCGGCGAGCCCATCTCGCGCATCAGCGGCGGCTCGTCGACTTGTACGTCGGGGGCCGGCGGAACGAGCGAGCGTTCCTCGTCGGGACGCGGCATCGGTACGACGACCTTGAGGCTGCGCAGCTGCCACTTCGCGGTCTTCGACGGGCGCGAGAAGTTGAAGATGATGCGAACACCGCTCGACTTCTCGAACTCGGCGACAGTGTCGAAGAACGCGGTCAGGCCGCCGATCGATTTCGCTTCGGTCACGGTCAAGAGGCGCTTGTAGTCGCCGAGTGGGATCTTGTTGTCCTCGTAGATGCGGATGAAGTTCGCGCGCGTCTCCTGCTGCTTGAAGATGTCGCTCGCGCTGTCATAGACCTCGCCGGCCTTGCCGTCGCGAATCATCTCGAGAATCGTCTCGGCGGCATCACGCACGTCGCATTTCGCGGGCTTTCCATGCGCGTGATCTGCGGGTTGATCGGAAACGTCGTGCCCTTTCTCGTCGAGACACGCGGCAACACGCTTCTCGCGTTCCGCCTGCGTGATCTTCACCGACGCCGGGACCTCGATACCGATACCGAGGAACTTCCACTTACCGTCCTTGTCCTTGTGGAAGCTGATCGAGCCCTTCGTGATGCCGTGCTCGTAGAGCGCGGTGAGGCCGACGCGCGCGACCGGACCGGTCGGCCCGGTGCCGACGACGGTCTCGTTGATCGCGGTGATCTCCTGGAACTTGCCGTTCGTCGCGTCGAGGTCCTTCATCAAGTCGACGAAGCGCTCCTTGAGCACGAACTCCTGAAAACGCGGCGACGCCTTCTCGTAGACATCTTCGATGCCCTGCTTGCCGGAGCTGATCTCCATCAGGATCTTCTCCGCCTGTGGGCGAAAGTCCGGTGTGGTGGCGCTGCGCAGCTGGATGAACACGATCAGCGCGATCCACGAGAACACGATCAAGAAACCGACGATGACGCTGCGCACGAGCAGCCGGCCGCGGCGTGTCTGCGCGACGCGCGGCAACGCGTGAATCGATTCGCCGGCCTTCGTCAGACCTTCGCCGAGCTTGCCGACGCTGGCGCCGACGAGCGGCACCTTCTTCGTGACGTCGCCGACTTTCGCGACACCTTCGCCGATCGTGCCGATGCTGGCACCGAGACGCTCGACCGCGCCGCTCGCTGCATCCTGCATCGCCTTCGTGATGCGCTTGCTGCGCCCACCGACGGGGCCGGTGTCATGCGCAGTCGCGACCGCGACGACGCCACCGCTAGCGACGGGCTTGGAATCGGCCGCAGGGACTGCTTGCGGAATTCCCGGGTGCGAGAGCGCGACGTCGACCGAGCCCGACGCGCTCGCCGGCAGTTCGGGCTGCGAGAGCTTCACATCCACCGAGCCCGACGCGCCTGCCGGAAGCTCGGGCTGCGAGACTTTCACATCGACGGAACCCGACGCGCTTGCGGGCATGTCGGTCTTGGCACTGCTCGGATCGTCGGAGCTCGCGGCCGGCAATTCCGGCAGCTCCTTGTCCCGGTCATCCGGTGCACCAGCCACTACTACGACAGTATGCCCGAGAAGAACCGCGCGACCAGATTCTCGGCTACGGCGAGGCGATATACCGCCGTCGACCGCACGTCGTCGATCGGCTTGATCGCCGTGCGCAGCGCCGCGCGTGCAGCTTCGGCCGCCTGGTCCGGCGTGAGCCCACGTACCGCGTTCTCGACCGCAGCGACGCGAATCGGCCGATCGGCAACCGCGCCGAGTGCGACGCGGGCTGACTTCACGACGCCACCGTCGAGGTCGATCGCCGCTGCGCCCATCACCTTCGAGATCGACTGCGCGCGCCGCGTACCGACCTTGCGCCACGTCGTGCGCGTCGTCTTGCTCGGCGCCGGCAATGTCGCCCCGACGATCAGCTCGTCCGGTGCGAGCGCAGTCTTCTTGTAGCCGGTGCAGAAATCTTTGTAGGCGATGCGCCGCGTGCCACGCACTGACGCGAGCTCCAGCTCGGCATCGAGTGCGAGCAACACGGGCAAGCTATCGCCGACGGGCGACGAGTTGCCGACGTTGCCACCGAGCGTGCCGCGCGCCTGGATCTGCAGCGCGCCGATCTCGCGTGCCGCGAGGGCGAGCGGCAACCAGCGTTCGAGGATTGCAGTGTGCGTCTCGACCTCGTACCAGGTCGCGCCGGCGCCGATCGTGACGTGCGAGTCCGCGGCGACGATGCCGCCGAGCCCGGGCAGTCGCCATAGATCGAGGATGCCGGCCGGTGCCGGGCGATGATTCGCGTTGACCATCAGGTCGGTACCGCCGGCGAGCAGCATCCAGTCGGGATGCTTCGCGCGCAGGTCGAGCGCTTCTTTCAGATCACGCGGGCGTGCGTAGCCGGTCACGACTCGACCTCCCGTGCTGCCGCGATCACCGCGTCGACGATCAATTGATAACCGGTGCACCGGCAGATGTTGCCCGCGAGTAGCTCGCGCACTGCCGCACGCGCCGCTGCTTCGTCCTTGCCGCGGATCAATCCGCGATCGACGACGTGCGTCGCGCACACCGCGATACCCGGCGTGCAGATGCCGCATTGCGCGCCGCCGCACGTGACGAGCTGTTTCTGCACCGCGTGCAAGACGTCGCCCCGCGCGAGCCCTTCGACCGTCGTCACTCTGCGGCCGTCGACCTGCCCTGCCGCGACGAGACACGAGTTCACGACTTCGCCGTCGAGCATCACCGAGCACGCGCCGCACTCCCCCTCGCCACAACCTTCCTTCGTGCCGGTGAGGTGCACGTCTTCGCGCAGCACGTCGAGCAAGCGCTTCCACGGCGAGCACTCGACCGTGCGCTTCTCGCCATTGACCTCGAGCGTGATCTTCATCGACATCTCAGCCGAGCCTCCAGCGCGGGCGGCTCGCCGCGACCACTTCAGGCATGATCGGAATTGCATCGAACTCGCAGCCGAGCGCGTTCTCGACCGCATTCGCGACGGCGGCGGCGGGACCATCCATCGGAATCTCGCCGACGCCCTTCGCGCCGCTCGGCCCGAACGGATACGGCACCTCGATGAGAATCGTCTCGAGCTCCGGCGCATCAGCGAACGTCGGCACGATGCAGTTCGTCATGTTCGCGTTCATCACCTTGCCGTCCTTGTAGACGACGTTCTCGAGCAGCGCCCAGCCGAGTGCTTGCAACGTACCGCCCTCGATCTGGCCTTTCACGATCACCGGATTGATCGCCTTGCCGACATCGACAGCCTGCACGCAGCGATCGACATGCACCTCGTACGTATCGAGATCGACCGAGACGTCGACGAGACACGCGGCCCAGCCGTAGCAAGGATACGCCGCACCGGTATACGTCGCGTCGTCGAAATGGATGCCAGGCGGTGGCTCGTACTGCATCGTCACCGCGACTTCCCCGTCGTGTGGCTCTTTCAACTTCTCCTTGAGCGCGCGCGCCGCTTTCTCGACGAGCCCGCCGACGACCATGCACGTGCGGCTCGCGACTGTCGGGCCGCTGTCGGGCACCTGCGCGGTCGACGGGTCGACAACCTCGACCTGCGAGGGATCGATGCCGAGCGCGCCGGCCGCGATCTGCGTGAAGATCGTGATCGCGCCCTGGCCGATGTCCGTCGAGCTCGATCGCACTTCGTAGCGACCGTCGACGGTCTTCGCGACCGTTGCGCGGCCCGCGAGGCGTTGCTCGCCGCTGCCTGTGAACCCGGCGCCGTGGAAATAAAACCCGACACCCCGACCGCGCCGCACGGGAGCGCCATTGCGCACGCCGTCCTTCCGCGGTGCCGGCCCCGCGACGCGCTCGATCGCGCCGATCACTTCGTCAGTGCCGACCGAGAACCCGAGCAGCTGACCGGTCGACGTCGTGTCGCCCGACCGCAGCGCGAGCCGCTTGCGCAGCGCCATCGGATCTTCGCCGCGCGCGATCGCGAGCTTCTGGATCTGACGCTCGTACGCGAACGTCGTCTGCGGTGCCCCAAAGCCGCGGAACGCACCGTGTGGCGGATGATTCGTCGCGACGACGCGGCCACGCACGCGCGTGACCGGGCAGCGATACGGCCCGGCGGCATGCAGCACACCGCGCGACAGCACGACCGGCGACAGCGTCAGGTACGCGCCGCCGTCCATCACGACATCGACATCCATCGCGATGATCTCGCCCCGCTCGTCGACCGCGATGCGATGATGCGTGCGCGCGGGATGGCGCTTCGTCGTCGCGGCAATATCCTCGTCGCGGTCGTAGACGATCTTCACCGCGCGCCCCGCCTTCTTCGCGAGCACCGCGACGTGCGCCGCGAGCATCGACGGATACTCTTCCTTGCCGCCAAATCCGCCGCCGGTCACCGATTGGCTGATTACGACATCGTCGGGGCCGCAGCCGAGCAGCGGCTTCATCGCCTTGTGCACGTAATACGGGCACTGCATCGACCCGACGATGTAGCAACGCCCACCGTCCCACCGGGCCATCATGGCCTGCGGCTCGATGTACATCTGCTCCTGCGCGCTCGTCCAATACGTCCCCTCGATCACCTGCGCCGCGCGCGCGAACGCAGCATCGAACGCCGCGTCGTCGTCGTGACCCTTGCGGATCAAGAACTGCTTGAACACGTTGTCATCGCCGTACAGCTTCTGCGTCAGCGCCAACGAGTCGTCGATCGTGAACACGCCGGGCAGCGGCTTCACGCGCGGCTTCACCGCCTTCGCCGCCGCGAATGCCAGCTCCTTCGTCGGTGCCGCGACGAGCGCGAGCGCCTCGTCCACGTGCATCACGCGCCCCCCAATCGGCACCAGCGCAACCTGATCGTTCTCGATCAGCGCGATGTAATTGCTGCCCGGAATGTCCGCGGCCGTCACGACCGTCACCTGCGACCAGTCGAACGCCGGATCCAGATCGATCGCCTCCAGCACACCGTGCGCGATCTTCGACCGCACGGTCGCGCCGAACCACGCGCCCTCCGCCTGCAAGTCATCGAGATAGCGCGCACGCCCGGTCACCTTCGCAGCGCCGTCCACGCGCGGAACAGATGCGCCAACAGGCGGCTTCGCGTCAGAAACGCTGGGGACCCGATCCATCCCGAGATTCAATCACAGCCGCCGCGGCTTCACTACCGCCGCCGCCCCGAGCTTGCCGTAGGATGTCGCGTCGATGTGGTCGCGCGCAATTCCGGCGATTGGTTCAGGTGACGTCAGCGTTTCCCGTGCCATGAAGCGCGGCCTCGACGCCTCCGACGTCCGCCGCGCCGTCGACCACGTCATCGAGTCCGGCTTGGATTTCTTCGACGTCGCGGCCGAGGAATCGGCCGAATCGCTCGTCGCCGACGCGATCCGGTCGCTGCGCGTCCGCGATCGCGTCATCGCGGCCTACCGCATACCGGCGATCGCGCAGCGCCTCGGCATCCCGACCCGTGACACGCTGCCCGAGCGCCTGCCGCCGCGTTACATCGTCGACCGCGTCGAATCGATCCTACGTGCGACACGCCTCGACGCCATTCCGCTCGCGCAGCTCACGCTCCGCGCGCTCTGGCGCTCCTCGTCCGCGTGGCCCGAGGTCACCGGCACCTGCGCGCGCCTCGTGCGCGAGGGCAAAGTCCTCGACTGGGCGGCTTTCGTCGACGCGATCGAGGATGACACCGTCGAGCTCACCCACGAGCCGTGGCTCGCAGCCATCTCGGTCCCTTACTCGCTCTGCGAGCGCGCCGCCGATCCGATCCTCGACGCGGCCGCGCTCGTCTCCGCCGCACCGCAAACCACCGCCGCCGCCGAACGCAAGCTCACCATCCTCGCCCGCCGACCGCTCGCCGGTGCCGCGCTCGCCGGCTCACTCGGCCCGGGCGCGAAGCTGCGCATGCACGACGATCGCCGCTCGATCGACGACGCAACGCTGGAACGGATCGCGGCGACCGTCGCGAAGCTCGCGCGCTTCACGAAGCAAACGCCGCCTGCCGCGTTCTCGTGCGATGCCGCGAAGGCGCAGCTCGACCGCAACGTGCGCCCCGAGCACTTGCACGTGCAAACGCTTGCCGAGCTCGCCCTCCGCTTTGTCGTCACGCGCGGCGCGATCGCACTACCTCGCCTGCATCGCAAAGAGCACGTGGCCGACGCGCTGATCGCAGCCCACAGCCCACCACTCCCGCGCGATCTCATCGAATCGATCGAGAAACTGGACATCTAAACATTTGTTCAGTACCGTCGTCTGGGTGAAGGCTCGCCCGACGGAGAATCCGCCGATCCGGTTCCGCGACGTGACCGTCGCGTACGACGAAGGTGATGGCCCGGCACCCGCGACCATCACGCTGCTCGAAGATCAGTCGCGCTCGACCCTCTCGCACAACGACTCGCCCGACCTCGGCTTCAACTGGAGCGCGAATCCATATCGTGGATGCCAGTCCGCGTGCCACTACTGCTATGCCCGTCCGACGCACGAGTATCTCGATCTCGGCGCAGGCACCGACTTCGACACGAAGATCGTGATCAAGCCGCGCGCGGGCGAATTACTCCGCGCCGCGTTCGACAAGCCGTCGTGGAAGGGCGAGCTGATCATGTTCAGCGGCGTCACGGACTGCTACCAGCCGATCGAGCGCGACCTTCAGCTCACAAAGCAGTGTCTCGAGGTTTGTCTCGAGTACCGCAATCCAGTCGCGATCATCTCGAAGCACGCACTCGTTGAACGCGACGTCGATCTAATCGCCGAGCTCGCGCGCGAAGCGAGTGCTCATCTCAGTGTGAGCCTGGCGTGGATCGACGCGGAGCTCGCGCGCACGATCGAGCCGTGGGCGGCGTCGCCGCAACGCCGGCTCAAAGTCATCGAGACGTTCGCGAAGGCCGGAGTGCCGGTCGGCGTGATGTGCGCGCCGATCATTCCCGGCCTCAACGACAACCAGATCGTGAAGCTGCTCGAAGCCGCGAAAGACGCGGGCGCGCAGTGGGCCGGCTGGACGCTGCTGCGCTTGCCCGGCGTCGTGAAGGAAGTGTTCGAAGATCGGCTGCGCGTGTCGCTGCCGCTCGTCGCGGACAAGGTCATGCATCGCGTGCGCGAGACGCGCGGCGGCGAGAAGCTCTACGACTCGCAGTTCCACACGCGCGGCCGCGGCGTCGGCGTCTACGCCGAAACGATCAAGGCGCTGTTCGAGACAACAGTGAAGCGCCTTGGCCTCAACGAGCGCGATTGGGGCGACCGCCCTTCGCGCTTTCAACGCCCGAATCGCAGCCCACAGCTCTCACTGTTCTGATTTTGCGCCGAGGAAACCAATGACGAAGCTCTGTCTTCTCCAGCTCGAGGACTGCTCGAACGCCTGCAATCCGGCCCATGGCTCACATCCATGCCGTATCCCACCCGCCGATCGAGCTAGCTCGCGAGAACCCAGACGAGGCCGGCGAGCGCGACGGGGGCTCTCAAGCGTCGCGCTTTCGCCGCCCCAATCGCCCCTGCCGCTGTCACTTTTCTGATTTACGCTTCGGGAGCCAGTGCAGGCGTAGTTCCTTCTTTTCCATGGCGCACTCGCGCAAATACATGTTGATCAGCGTCTGGTACGGGAGCCCCACCTTTGCCGCGAGCTCCTTGAAATACTCGAGCGTGTCGCGATCGATGCGAATCGTCACTGCACGCTTGAGCTGCCGCGCGTAAGGGTTCTTCCGCGCCTTCGAAAAGTCGTATTCCTTCCGCATCAGTTCAATCCCTCGAGGTACGCGCGCCGCTCCCTAGCGCTCGCCTTTCGCGCCGAGATGATTCGGATCGCATCGGCTCGATAGCAGTGGCAAACGACCAAGATGCCGTACAGCGAGCGGCCGAGAAGAATGAACCGGTCCTCGACATCGGAGTGATCCGGATCGTCGATGAGCAAAGCGTATTCGTCGATGAATACCAAGGCGGCCTCTTCGAACGAAACGCCATGTCGCGCCATGTTGTGCGCGTTCTTCGCCGGGTCCCATTCGAATCGAATCTCGTCGTCCACGCCATACCTCAATTGTACATATTTTGTATGTACACGCTAGGCAGTCGCGTGGCGGCGATCCAAGACGTGTGCCGCTTCGCCGGCAATGAATCCCAGCGACCTCGCCGAGCGGTGCGTCCGACCCAAGGACGAATGACCGGCTTGCGGCCGGACGCCGTACGCCAGCGCTCGATGCGAGCGCGCCGACGACCTACTTCTTTGCGGGCGCCTTGGCCGGTGCCTTCGCGGGCACTGCCTTCGCGGGCGTCTTCGTCGCGCCCCACTCGCCTGGTTTTGGCGCCTTCTTCGGATCTTTCTCGAACTTGAACGCCTTCGCCTCGATCGATGCCGTCGAGCGCGGTTGGTTGCTGCCCAGGCGCCAGGCCGTCACCTCGCCTTCCGCGAACACGACGCCACCCTTCTGGGTATCCATGCGCAGGCGGAAGAGCACCGGCTGGCCTTCAGGCAGCTTGATCTCGGTCGGCCCGGAATCGGCGTTCGTCGTCTCGGCGAAGGCCTCGAGGCCCTTGGGCTTCCTCGGCGTCAGCTCGAACGAGCGCACGCCGAGCTTCTCTTTCGTCGCGGGGTCGAACAGCTCGACGAGCACCGCCAACTTACCGTTGGCGCGCGACACGTCGTCCTTCGCCTTCGCGACCGCGTTGCCGATAGCGGCGTCGATATTCACCGAGTACCAGAAGTTCACGTCGGTCTGCGTGCCGATGTCGGGCCACTTGGCGTCGACGGCATCTTGCTTCGCGAGGGCAGCGCCCATCAGACGGCACCCGAGCTTGAACGCGGACGGCTTCGAGCCGAGCACCTGAGACGGCTTGCTGACGCCGACGACGCCGAGGAACTTGCCCTTCGTCGTCGGCAGCCAGACGTGACACTCGACTTGCTTGCTGCGATCGAGCTTGACCTTTCTGTCGAGCTTCGCGATCTCGACCTTCGCGCCCGTGCCCACGTCGACTTCGTCCTCGAGCAGCCAGGTGGTTTCGCGGTAGTAGCGCAGCTTGATCTGCGCCTTGCCGGTGAGCGTGTCGCCGTCGTCGAGGCGCTTCGTGAGCTGGCGCTGATCGATCGACGACATCTGGAGCTCGACCGGCGTCTCTTGATCCGCGGCCCAGGCACCGCGCGCTTCAACCAGGCCAGCGAGCACAACCACGACCACACAGCAGAGCAGTCGGCGCATCTCGTTCCTCCCCGTGAGCCGCATTAGACGTCGAGTCGGGTCCGCGATTCAATCAACTCGCGAGAATCCACACGAGGCCGGCGAGTGCGAGCGCCATGATCGCGAGCGCCCCGTAAAAGATGACCGGGTTACCGCGCGGCACGGCCACCGACGGCGCCGGCGCTGGTTTGAGCGGCGGAGCGTCGGCGAGCAGCGGCCGGAACGCCGGCGCATCGCCTTGCAGGTGCTTCTCCGCCGGATCGCGGAAGCGCATCACGACCGGCCCGAGCTCGACGAGACAGCCGTCGCGCAGCGCCATGCCGCCTGCGCCGACCGGATCGCCGTCGACCTTCGTGCCGTTCTTCGACTCGAGATCGACGATGCGCGTGCCGTCCCAGCCGCGCCGGATCTCGGCGTGCGTGCGCGAGAGATCCTTGTCGTCGATGATCCAGTTCGCCTCGTCGCCGCGACCGATCACGAGCGTCGATTCCGGCGGCTGCAGCGCACGCTTGGCGCCGGCACGCGCGCCGCGCTCGATCTCGAGCGTCGGCTGACCGGCGCTACCGAGGAGGTTGCGCATCAGCTCGCGTGCGAGGCTCTCGGTGCGCTGCACGGGCGCCGCTTGTGCGCCGGCGGGCGCGGGCATGAGGCGCACGCGATAGCCAGCGACCTCGAGCGTGACGCCATCGCCGATGTCGCCGCCGTCGCGCGGCGCACCATCGACCTTCACGGCACCGACCGCACGCCAGCGCTTGCCCTCGACGCGCACGTGCTCGCGCTCAGCGGCGTTGGCGGGCAGGCGAATGCGCGCGTTCGTCGCGCTGCCGATCACGACGACGGCATCGTCGACATCGACCGCCGGCAGTGCAGCCTGCCCTGCTTCGCTGACCTCGACGCGCAGCACGTGACGAGACTACTTCGTCTGCTGCTTCGCTTCTTCGGCTTTGTACTGGTAGTAGCGCTCGAGCACCATCTTTAGATATTGGCGCGTGTACGCGTACGGCGGCACGGTGTAGCCGAACTTCTGGAGCGAGCCGAGGCCCGCGTGATAGCCGGCGATCGTGAGCACGAGATCGCCGTCGAGCCGGTTCGCGAGCCAGCGGAGGAGGCGCGTGCCGGCCATGATGTTCGTGCGCGGATCGAACACATCGCCTTGCACGCCCATGTCGACCTCGACGTCGGGGTGGACCTGCATCAGGCCTTTGCAGTCCATCGCCGAGACCACCTTCGGGTCGTAGTCACTCTCGACCTTGATCACGGCGCGGATGAGGGGCACTGGAATCCGGTACAGGTCCGAGGCTTCCTGGATGAATGCGTCGTAGCGGTGGAAGCGCTCGGGCGATTTGTCAGTCGCGCCGACCTTGTCGCAGCGCGGGCAGCGCTCGGCGGAGGCCTTGCTGCCCTTCGGGGGCTGACTGTCTAGCACCTTCTTCCACTTGCCGCCGCTCGGCTTGATGTTCGTGAAGTGCACGACGCCGTCCTCGTCGGTCCACGAATAGACGTCGGCGTGGGCTGCAACGGCCAGGCCGGCGACGAGCATCATAGCGACCAGCATCCGCACGACGAGAAATCGTACCTTGCTCCCTCGGAGGTCGCAAAAGCTGTATGGTCGCCCCGCACATGGCAGAGCCGCTCGAAACCGACTACCTCGTCATCGGATCGGGGATTGCGGGTTTCAATTTCGCGCTGCTCGCCGCCGAACATGGGCGCGTCGTCGTCTGTACGAAGAAGCGGCCGAACGACACGAACACGAACTGGGCACAGGGCGGCGTCGCCGCTGTGCTGGCGCCGGACGACAGCTTCGAGCAGCACGTCAGCGACACGCTGAACGCGGGCGACGGGCTGTGCGATCGCAAGATCGTCGAGCTGTGCGTGAACGAGGGGCCAGCGCAGGTGAAGCGGTTGCTCGACATCGGCGTGCGGCTCGCGCGCGACTCGGCCGGCCAGCTCGACCTCGGCCGCGAAGGCGCGCACACGCATCATCGCGTCGTGCACTACGAAGATGTGACCGGCCGTGAGATCCAGCGCGCGCTGATCGCGGCGGTGCAATCGCATCCGAACATCACGGTGCTCGACAGCCACATCGCGATCGACTTGTTGTCGATGGCGAAGTACGGCGGTGATCCGGCGTGCTTCGGCGCCTACGTGCTCGACAGCAGGAGCGGCGAGGTCAAGACGATCTGCGCGCGCGCGACCGTGCTCGCGACCGGCGGTACCGGCAAGGTCTACATCTACACGTCGAATCCCGATGTCGCGACCGGCGATGGCGTCGCGATGGCGTATCGCATCGGCGCGGCGTGCGGCGATCTCGAGTTCGTCCAGTTCCACCCGACGGTGCTCTACCACCCGATGGCGGGCAGCTTCTTGATCTCGGAGGCGCTGCGCGGCGAAGGCGGCGTGCTCAAGCTCGCGAACGGCGAGACGTTCATGGAGAAGTACCACCCGATGAAGAGCCTCGCGTCTCGCGACGTCGTCGCGCGCGCGATCGACAACGAGCTCAAGAAGTCGGGTGCGGACGCCGTGTACCTCGACATGACGCACCTCGATCCGGGGTTCGTGCGCGGTCGGTTCCCGAACATCTACGAGCGCTGTTTGTCGCTTGGCATCGACATCACGAAACAGCCGATTCCGGTCGTGCCCGCGGCGCACTACATGTGCGGCGGCGTGAAGACGGACGAGAACGGCGCGACGACGATCCGCGGCCTCTACGCGATCGGTGAGTGCGCGTTCACCGGTTTGCACGGCGCGAACCGGCTCGCGTCGAACTCGCTGCTCGAGGGCATGGTGTTCTCGACGCGCGCCGCCTCTGCCGTGCGAGATGCGCCGCGCATCCGACCGTCCCAGGTCGCGCCGTGGTCGTCCGGCAACGCGACGGACTCCAACGACGCGATCGTCGTGTCGCTCAACTGGGAAGAGATCCGCCGGTTCATGTGGTCGTACGTCGGGATCGTGCGATCCGACAAGCGCATCATGCGGGCGCACC
>DASUFX010000376.1:0-2498 GCA_036274355.1 Kofleriaceae bacterium
TCGTCGCGGTGATCATGCGAGAGCCAGTGTCGCAGCAGCACGAGGCGTTGGTTGATGCGAGCGAGCAACGTCTTGGTGTCGAGAGCGGGGGCAGGTTTCTCAGCAGCGTCAGTCACGGTCGTCCTTTCCACGCACGCGCGCGGGGCGCAGGTGCGCGAGATAACGGCGTACGCGCGCACGCGACGTCGGGACCACCCCGATCGCCATCAGCGCGCCGCGCCAGGGTTCATCCGGTTCGTGCACGCGCACGTGGGGCACACCGGCGTCGGCCAGCGCGCTCGCGAGGTCAGCGAGCTCGGCCGGCGAGGCGGCGAGCGCGACCGCGATCGTAGGCGGTTCGGCACCCTGCGATTCGGGCAGTTGTGCCGACCAGCCGGCGGCGTGGACGGTTTGCGCGAGCTGGACGCCCGTCGGGACGTCGTCGCGAACGATCACGTAGTGGGCGATCCCACTGCGGCCGGCGTTAATGCATGGGCAAACCCTAAGACCGAGACCGAGACCGCGCAACTGCGACTTGCAAGCGGAGCGCGTTCGCCCGTCGCAACGGCCTGAAATGATGCGTTCCGCGTGCTAGCGTCCGCTCGCCATGACCACGTCGTCGGCGCTCCCCAAGCAGTACGATCCGTCCGAGGTCGAGCCTCGCTGGCTCTCCTTCTGGCTCGAGAACGGTTTCTTTCACGCGGACGAAGCCAGCCCGACCGTTCCGTACTCGATCACGCTGCCGCCGCCGAACGTCACGGGCTCGCTGCACATCGGGCACGCGCTCGGCTCGACGATGCAAGACATTCTGATCCGCTGGAAGCGGATGCAGGGTTTCAACGCGATGTGGATGCCGGGCATCGACCACGCATCGATCGCGGTGCACGTGCTGCTCGAGAAGGATCTCAAGCGCCGCGAGCAGAAGACGCGCTTCGAGCTCGGCCGCGACGAATTCATGAAGCGCGCGTGGGCGTGGAAAGAGCGCAGCGGCAATCGCATCGGCGAGCAGGAGAAGCTCATGGGCTTCTCGCTCGACTGGGCGCGCGAGCGCTTCACGATGGACGACAAGTCCAACCGTGCCGTGCGCGAAGCATTCGTGCGCCTGTACGACGAGGGTTTGATCTTCCGCGCCAAGCGCATGATCAACTGGGACCCGGCGAGCGAGACGGTGGTGAGCGACCTCGAGGTCGATACCGCCGAGGAGAACGGCTCGCTGTGGGAGCTCAAGTATCCGATCGTCGGTGGTGGTGGCGAGGTGGTGGTCGCGACGACGCGACCGGAGACGATGCTCGGCGATACCGCGGTCGCGGTGCACGCGAGCGACGAGCGCTACAAGGCGCTGCACGGCAAGATGGTCGAGCTGCCGCTCACCGGGCGACAGATTCCGATCGTGCCGTTCGAGCTCGTGCGCGACGGCAAGCCGTGGCCGGATCCGGCGTTCGGCTCGGGCGCGGTGAAGATCACGCCGGCGCATGATCCAAACGACTACGACGCGTCGCAGATCGCGAACCCGAATCTCGCCGTGCTGCAAGTGATCGATCCGAAGGGCCGCATGCAGGCGCCCGCGCCGCAGAAGTACATCGGCATGACGGTCGATGAAGCGCGCAAGGCGGTGGTCGCGGACCTCGAGGCCGGCGGGTTCCTCGGCGAGGTGAAGCCGTACAAGGTGCCGCGCGGCCGCAGCCAGCGCAGTGGTGCGGTGATCGAGCCGATGCTGATGGATCAGTGGTGGGTGAAGGCCGCGCCACTCGCCGAGAAGTGCGTCGCTGCCGTCGAGCAGGGCAAGACGAAGTTCGTCCCCGAGCTGTGGACGAAGACGTACATGCACTGGATGACCAACATCAAAGACTGGTGCATCTCGCGCCAGCTCTGGTGGGGACATCGCATTCCCGCGTGGTACTGCGGCAAGGGCCACATCACCGTCGCGCGCGATGAGGTCGCGGCGTGCAAGGAGTGCGGTGCGACCGACCTCCGTCAGGACGAGGACATCCTCGACACGTGGTTTTCCTCGGCGCTGTGGCCGTTCTCGACGCTTGGCTGGCCGGAGAAGACGCGCGAGCTATCGACGTTCTATCCGAACAACGTGCTCGTCACCGGGCCCGACATCATCTTCTTCTGGGTCGCCCGCATGATGATGATGGGCATCCACTTCATGGGGAAAGTGCCGTTCCGCACCGTGTACCTGACATCGATCGTCACCGACGAGAACGGCGACAAGATGTCGAAGACGAAGGGCAACGTGATCGATCCACTCGACGTCGTGTACGGCGCGAGCCTCGACGTGCTGCTCAATCGCGTCGACGTCGAGAAGCCACCCGAGCCCGACAAGGTGAAGGCGGCGGTCAAGAAGCACTTCGGCAAGGGCATCCCGTCGATGGGCGCCGATGCATTGCGCTTCGCGCTGGCCGCGCTCAATACCGGCAGCTCGCGCATTCGACTCTCGATCGAGCGCGTCGAGGGCTACCGCAACTTCATCAACAAGCTGTGGAACGCGTCGCGCTTCGCGCTGATGAACCTCG
>DASUFX010000377.1:0-2352 GCA_036274355.1 Kofleriaceae bacterium
TTGGCGGTTATCTCAGGTGCCGACGTCTGCAGAGACGCGGTCGACGCTGAACACGCCCTTGATGCGCGACAGCGAGCGGATCACCTGCTTGAGCTGATCGAGATCGCGCACGCTCGCGTGGAACGTATTCACGGCGCGACCGTCCTCGGTCGTGCGGCAATGCGCCTGCGAGATGTTGACGCCCTGGTCGCTGAACGACTGGGAGATGTTCGCGAGCAGGCCCGGCTTGTTCGCGCACAGAACCTGGAGCGCGACCTCGTGCTGGGTCTTGCTGTGGCCGTCCCACTCGACGTCGATGCGGCGGTCGGGATCGAGATCGAGACCCTTGTCGCAATCGCGGCGGTGCACGGTGACGCCGCGGCCGCGCGTGATGAAGCCGACGATCGGATCGCCAGGTAGCGGGCTGCAGCACTTCGCGAACCGCACGAGGATGTCCTCTTCGCCGGCGACCTTGATGCCGCTCGACGTCGTGCGCCGGGTGACCTTGCGCAGCAGCGTCTTCAGCATGCTCTCGGCCTTGGGCGCGAGCTCCTCCCCTGCCTTCTTCGCAAGGTTCGGCAGTGCCTTCTCGAGCACCTGCTGCACGGTGACCTTCCCGTAGCCGACCTGCACGATCAACTCGTCGACGGTCTGGCAGCGCAGCTCTTGGGCCGCGTGCTTGAGCTGCTTCTCGGCGCGCTGGATCGTCGTGTCGTGCTTGCGCAGCGCCTTGTCGATCAGGTCGGTGCCGAGCGCGACTGCCTTCTCGCGCTGCTCCTGCCGGAGGAGGTAACGGATCTTCGTGCGCGCGCGCGCCGTCTTCACGAGCTTGAGCCAGTCCTTGTTCGGCTTCTGGTTCGGGCTCGTGATGATCTCGATCGTGTCGCCGTTTCGGAGCTGGTAGCGCAGCGGCACGATCATGCCGTTGACGCGCGCGCCCGAGCAGTGATCGCCGATCGAGCTGTGCACGGCGTATGCGAAGTCGATCGGGCAGCTGCCTTTGGGTAGCGCTTTGACGTCGCCACCCGGTGTGAACACGTAGACCTCGTCGCCGAAGAGGTCGATCTTCACCGACTCGAGGAACTCGGTCGGATCGCGCAGCTCCTTTTGCGACTCCATCAGCTGCCGCAGCCAGGCGAACTTCTTGTCGTCCTCGAGCGCGAGCGGCTTGCCCTCTTTGTACTTCCAGTGCGCCGCGATGCCGTGCTCGGCGACCATGTTCATGTCGCGCGTGCGGATCTGGATCTCGATGCGCTCGCCCTTCGGCCCGATCACCGCGGTGTGCAGCGACTGGTAGAGGTTCGGCTTCGGCAGCGCGATGTAGTCCTTGAAGCGGCCGGGAATCGGCGTCCATGTCGAGTGCGCGACGCCGAGCGCCTGATAGCAGTGCATCTGGCTATCGGTGATCACACGGAAGCCGATCGCGTCGTGGATCTCTTCGAATGGACGCTGTGTCCGTTTCATCTTCGTGTAGATCGACCACAGGTGCTTCGCGCGGCCGTAGACCTCGCACGGCACACCGTTGTCGCCCATCTCCTTCTGAATGAGCTTCTCGACGTGCTGGATGTACTCGAGCCGCTCGGCGCGCGTCTTCGCGATCTCCGACGCGAGCTGCTCGTACTCGCCCGCGTAGAGATACTTGAACGCGAGGTCTTCGAGCTCGACCTTGATCCACTGGATACCGAGGCGGTTCGCGAGTGGCGCGTAGATCTGCATCGTCTCGGCGGCGATTCGCTCCTGCTTCTCGGGCGGCAGGTGATTGAGCGAGCGCATGTTGTCGAGGCGATCGCAGAGCTTCACCAAGATGACGCGGATGTCGCGCGCCATCGCGAGCAGCATCTTGCGGAAGTTCTCCGCCTGCTGCTCTTCGCGCGTCGAGTACGGCAGCTTGCCGAGCTTCGTGACGCCATCGACGAGAAACGCGATCTCTTTGCCGAACTGCTCGGCGAGCTGTTCGACGGTGGCACTCGTATCCTCGACGGCGTCATGGAGCAGGCCGGCACAGACGCTCGCGACGTCGAGCTTGAGCTCGGCGATCACCTGCGCGACCGCGAGCGGATGCGTGACGTATGGATCGCCGCTCTTGCGGGTCTGGCCGTCGTGCGCTTGCGCCGCGAATTGATAGGCCCGGCGGATCAGCCCTACGTCTGCGCTCGGGTGGTACCCGGCCACCTCGCTCAAGATCTGGTCAAGCTGATGCATCACGACTGCGTGAGACCCTATCTAGGGTACCACGCAGCGCGGCATCCGGCTTACTCGGCGGCGACGTTGTCCTGGAAACGCCAGGTGAATTCGAATGCTTCGCCCGGTCGCTTCACGATCAGCTTGAGCGACCGGACGTTCTGCGAAAACAGATCACGCTGGTAGAACACG
>DASUFX010000378.1:0-13038 GCA_036274355.1 Kofleriaceae bacterium
CTACGTGCTGCCTGGCTGCCAGGACACGGGAACGGCCATCGTCATGGGCAAGAAGGGCCAGCATGTCGTGACGAATGGCGCCGACGAGGAGGCGCTGTCGCGGGGCGTGTTCCAGACGTACACGGAGACGAACCTCCGCTACTCGCAGGTCGCGCCGCTCGACATGTTCGAGGAGAAGAACACCGGCACGAACTTGCCGGCGCAGATCGAGCTCTACGCCGTCGACGGCGACGAGTACCACTTCCTGTTCATGGCGAAGGGCGGCGGCTCGGCGAACAAGAGCCTGTTGTTCCAGGAGACGAAAGCGCTGCTCAATCCGAAGAGCCTCGCAACGTTCCTCGATCAGAAGCTGCGCTCGCTCGGCACCGCCGCGTGCCCGCCGTATCACCTCGCGGTCGTCATCGGCGGCACGAGCGCGGAATTCACGCTGAAGGTCGCGAAGTACGCGTCGGCGCGCTACCTCGATCACCTGCCGACGAAGGGCACCACCGCGGGGCACGCGTATCGCGATCTCGAGTGGGAACAGAAGGTCGTCGAGATCGCGCGCGCGACCGGCATCGGTGCGCAGTTCGGCGGCAAGTACTTCTGCCACGACGCGCGCGTCATTCGCCTCCCGCGCCACGGCGCGAGCTGCCCGGTCGCGATCGCGGTGAGCTGCTCGGCCGATCGTCAGGCGCTCGGCAAGATCACGAAAGATGGCGTATTCCTCGAGCAGCTCGAGACCGACCCGGCGCAGTACCTGCCCGACATCACCCACGAGGACCTCGAGGCCGACGCGCCAGCGGTGAAGATCGATCTCACCATGCCGATGAACGAGATCCGCGCGACGCTGTCGCGGTACCCGATCCGCACGCGGCTGTCACTCACCGGACCGATGATCGTCGCGCGCGACATCGCGCACGCGAAGCTCAAGGAGCGCATCGATCGCGGCGAGGGCCTGCCGCAGTACATGAAGGACCACTGCGTGTACTACGCGGGTCCGGCGAAGACGCCGGCGGGCTACGCGTCGGGCTCGTTCGGGCCGACGACCGCGGGCCGCATGGACAGCTACGTCGATCTGTTCCAGCAGCACGGCGGCAGCATGGTGATGCTCGCGAAGGGCAACCGCAGCCAGCAGGTCACCGACGCGTGCAAACAGTACGGCGGCTTCTACCTCGGCTCGATCGGCGGCCCGGCAGCGCGGCTGGCGAAGGACTGCATCAAGAGCGTGTCGGTGCACGAGTATCCCGAGCTCGGCATGGAGGCGGTGTGGAAGATCGATGTCGTCGACTTCCCCGCATTCATCGTCGTCGACGACAAGGGCAATGACTTCTTTGCCGGAATTTCCGGTGGCGGAAAGAAGCTACCTATCAAGTAAGCTAGATCAGCCGTCGGTAAGATGAGCTGATGATTCGCAATAGCTTGCTCGTGGTGGCGGCCCTGACTGCCGTCGCGGACGCCCAGCCGGGTGCGCAGCTGCAGGTCTCCGGAGATGCCAGCGCGCAGGTCAACCTCGACCAGCTCGTCGCGCAGGCCGAGGCGGCAGCGCCGTCGATCGAGACCGTCGTGCGTGGCACCGTGCGGCGCGCGCGGCGCGCGATCTCGATCGGTCCGACGGTCGGCTTGTGGAGCGCAGCGATCATCGATCCGGGCGACATCGACGCGGCGCTCACGTTCGGCATCGGCTTCGAGACATTCAAGGTGCCGGTGCTGCCCGACATCGACACGCTGCGCGCACTGATCCAGGAGCGCGTGAAGGCGCAGCTCAAGGACCGGATCAAGGCCGTGTTCCAAGGCCGGCCGCCCGATCCACTCGAGCTCAACGCGATCGCAGCGCAGGTCTACCTCGACGTGCGCGACGAGATCCTCGGCGTGAAGAACGTGCGCGGCAAGACGATGGAGCGGCCGCAGTTCACGGTTGGCTTCGAGGCGAATCGGTTGTTCGGCGCCGAGCGCTGGCTCGGCCGCACGCGTGTCGGCATCGGCGTGTGGAAGGTGACGCTCGCGCTGTCGACGACGGTCGGTCGCGTGTGTCGCGGCGCGGGCTGCGATGACAACGTGAAAGTGTTCATCGGTCCCGAGGTCGTCGCGCACTTCATGACGTCGAAGAGCCCGCGCGCGTCGGTCATCGACGCGTTCTTGCGCGCCGACTTCCAGGCGAACGGCCGCGGCATCGAGACCTACGATCAGCTCACGATCGGCGTCCGCTACCTGCTCGATCTGATCTGATCACGGACAGACAACGAGTCGGTCGAACACGCTTTGGCCGCCCGTGAATCCGTTGTCGACGCCGGCGTTCAGCTCGACGCCAACGGGCGCCGGAGGTCCGGGAGAGGCGGTGCCGAGCATCGTCCAGCTCTCACCGTCGGGCGAGATTTCCCCGATGACGTCCACGGTGCCCACGGGCCGGATTCGCCACCACATCGGCAATTCCGAAATCACGGCCATCCCGAGTTGGACGTTGTTCGTCGTCTGGAACACGACGACGCCGGTCCCGCTTGCCTTGATCTCGAGATCGGGACCGTGCACCTGCAACGTGGTGTATACGGCGGCGCCGCGCACGAGATCTGTGACGTGCGCTTTGACGCCTCCGATGCCGAACGGCTGACTGTTGCTCGAGTAGCAGCCGGCGACGCTGTTGAATTGGTTTTGCGGTTTGATCACGAGGCCGCTCGATCCACTCGTGACCGTCGCGCCGAAGTCTTCGTACTTCATGCCCCACGGCGCGCACGGGACGGTGCCGTCGAGCGCGGTGTTGATGACCGGCGATGCGCATAGCTGGTCGGCGTCGACACCTGCGCCATCCTCTGGACGGACGTCGGCATCGATGCGCTGCTCCGGGATGTGATCGATCCGGAACACGAAGTCACAGCCCGTGGCGGCAAGCGCGCATGCGGCGGCAGCAATCGCTCGCCACGAGACTCCGCGCCAAGACATTCACGCGATCGTACAGGAATGCCCAGCTCCGGCGAGGCGCCGGTCATGAGCGGCGGCCAATCGACGGCGCCACCTCATCCCGAGCAGCTCCCACAGGATAGGCAGACTGGTGCAGCTAGTAAATCAAAATCGAATCGCCGACGGTGGAGCCCATGTTTGTCGGCATTGATTTCGGCACCACGAACTCGGCGCTCGCCATCGCCGACGCGCGCGGTGATGTCCAGCTGGTACCGCTGGCCGGCGCCAGCTACTGGCGCACCGTCCTCTACTTCGAGCCCGGCGGCGGGCTGACCGCAGGAGCGCCGGCGATCGCGCGCTACCTCGAAACCGAGGGCGAAGGCCGGCTCGTGCAGTCGATCAAGAGCCACCTTGCGAGCGCGGCATTCTCGCGCACGTCGATCTTCGGCCGGCGCTGGCAACTCGACGACATGATCGCGGCCTTCGTGCGCCAGCTGCGCGCCGCGGCGCCGTTTCCGCTCGGCACGCGCTGTGTGATCGGCCGGCCGGTTCGCTACTGGGGTGCCGAGGACGAGGCCGACGACGCGCGCGCGGTCGGGCGGATGACCGAGGCGCTCGCGAAGGCCGGCTTCGAGGAGGTCGTGTTCGAGTACGAGCCAGTCGGGGCTGCCGCGCGGTACGCCGCCCGCCTCGATCACGACGAGTTGATCGTCGTTGCCGACTACGGTGGCGGCACGACCGACTTCTCGGTGATCCGCGTCGGGCCCGGGCGCGCTCGGGTGCTGGCGACCGGCGGTATCGGCGTGTCGGGCGACGCGTTCGATGCGCGGGTGATCGACGCGATCGTCGCTCCTGCGCTCGGGCGGGGATCCCGCTATCGCGACGAGATGGGTGGCGAGGCGCCGGTGCCGGCGTGGCTCTACGGACACCTGCGGCGGTGGCACTTGCTGTCGTTTCTCAAGGAGGAATCGACCCAGCGCCTGCTCGAGCGCGTCGTGCGTGGAGCGCTGGAGCCGATCCGCGTCGCACGGCTGGTCAGCGTCGTCGAGGACGACCTCGGGCTCGCGCTCCACCGGGCGGTCGAGGGCGCGAAGGTGCGGCTGTCCAAGCGCGACGCCGATCGGGTCGAGCTACCGGTAATCACGCTCGATCTACCGCTCGCGCGGCCGGCATTCGACGACTGGATCGCCGATGACCTCGCGTCGATCGATCGCGTGCTCGATGACGTGCTCGCGCGGGCTGGCGTCGACGCCCGCGAGGTCGATCGCGTGTTCGCGACCGGCGGCAGCTCGCTCGTCCCGGCAGTTCGCGGCCGTCTCGCCGCTCGGTTCGGCGACGACCGCGTGGTCGGCGGCGAGGAGCTGACGAGCGTCGCGTGGGGACTGGCGGCGCGTGCGCGCGAGGTGTTCGGCTAGCGAATCTACTGTCAGACCTGGTGCATAGCATCGCGACATGCTGCGCTTCCTCGCTTCGCTCTCGCTACTCGCGCTCGTCGCGTGTCAGCCCGCGCCAGTCGGCGTCCGCAATCTCTCGGTCGCGCCCGATTCGGGGCCGCAGTGCGCGAGCCTGTGCCAGCAGGTCGGCATGTCGCTCGACTCGCTCGTGATCATGGCCGACAACGTCGGCTGCGTGTGCCGCGCGGCTGGGCCGGCCGCACCACCGGGAGCCGAGCCCGGACCGGCACCGGCGGCGACGACCGGCGCAGCGTCGGCGGGAGGCATGGCGGCGATCCTGATCCAGCGCCAGGCGCAGCAGGCAGCCGCGCAGCGATCGGCCGCGCAGCGCAAATAGTGCTGGATCTCCTGCGACGAAATCGTCACACACTCATAGCTGAGCCCACCGTAGAGTAAGCAAATTGTCTTCTGACGCAGTCCATTCACCGACGCCGCCATCCGCGAACGACAACTTGCGCTGCGTCGAGACGTACATCGCGTGCACGCCCGATGTTTGCTGGCGCGCATTGACCGATGCATCGCTGCTCGCGGCGTGGGTGCCTGGGCTTCGCCGCGCTCGCGTGATCGATCGCGACGAGAATGGTCGCGCGCGCGAGGTGCTGTTCGAATTCTCCGCGTCGCTCACGTACTCGCTCGTCTATTCCTATGACGTACCGACGCGCGAGCTGCGCTGGGAACCACGCATGGGCAAGCGCGACGGCGTGCGCGGCTACGCGCGACTCGACGCCTGCGATACCGGCACGCGCATGACGTATGCGCTCGAGCAAGGTCCGGGTCGCAGCCCCTCGGATCTCGCGCTCGGTGATCCGGAAGCGCTGCTCGTCGCGTTCGCGCGGTGGGTCGAGTCGCGTCTGGCGTTCCAGCGCGCGACCTAACGCTACTGCTTCGCGATGAATGCGGACAGCGTGCGCGCGAAGCGTTCGGGATCGTCGAGCATCACGAAGTGCCCGGTCTTCGGCATGACGACAACCTCGAGATGATCGACGTCGGCCGCCTGTTTGCGATAGCGAGCTTGCAAGCCGCCGTCGGCGAGCACGAGCAGCACCGGCGCAGTGATCGACGCGGTCTCGGGCGTGATGTCGGTCTTCACGAGCTCGTAGATCGCATCGCCGATCGTCTGGCGATCCGACTTCGCGATCTGATCGATGAACGGCTCGATGTGCCTGCGGTCGCGTGTCATCCCCGAGAACACGTTGCGTAGCGCGACCGGTAGCTCGTCATCGCCGGCCTGCGCCCACGTGTTGCGGAGCAGGCGCGCCTCTTCGTCATCGGCAAAGTAGCGTGGGCCGGCATCGACGACGACCACGCCACCGACGGCATCGGGCGCGGTCGCGGCGAGCCAGTACGCGATGAAACCACCGAGGCTGTGGCCGACGATGATCGGATTCTTCAGGTGGTTGGATCGGATGTAGCGGACCAGCTCTTTGCGCGTCTTCGCCACGAGCGGCGGTTTGATCGGCTTGGTGCCGGCGAAGCCCGACAGCGTGATCACGTGCGCCTGGATCTCGTTGCCGAGTCGCGCGACGGTGTCGTCCCAGACCTCGCCGGGGCAGGCGAGGCCTGGGATGAAGATCACCGGGCGGCCCTGACCCGTCACCTTCGCGGTGAACGCGGTTGGCTGGAATCCAGCACGGTTGACGAAGGGACCGTCGGTTTCGTCGTCGGAGCGCGGCTGTGATTTGCCGCCACAGGCCACGACTGTGACCGTGAGCGCAAGCACGACCGCGACGAGCCGCATCGAGGGAGACGATACCCCTAGGGAGCTGATACAAACGAGTAGATGCGCGCGTTCTGGATGATCGGCCTCGCTCTTGTCGCCTGTGGTGATTCCGATAACGACGGCGATCCGAAGCAATTCATCGATCAGGGCGGCGTGCTCGCGATCGACGGCTGCAACTACATGCTGACGACGCGGATCGGTGCGGAGCAGCCGGTCCCTTCGGGCAAGACGATCGGCATGGAACCGACGCCGCGCCAGGTCCACCTCGGCATCATGGGCGATCCGAAGACGTCGATCGTCGCGCAGTGGCGCACGGCCGACGAGACGACGACGGTCACGACGTTGCGCTACGGCACGGGCGAGGGCCTGTCCGAGGCGCAGCTCACGAACATCGTCAAAGGCGTGCACTTTCGCTACAACTCGACCGGCACCGACCTCTACCGGATCCATCAGGCGCACGTCTGTGGCCTCGAGCCCGGCACGACGTACAGCTACCAGGTCGGCGCCGACAAGCACTGGTCGCCGGTCTACACGTTCCACACCGCGCCCGACGTCGACGCGCATCCCGACGCCGAGGTCGTGTTGGCCTTTGTCGGCGACAGCCGCGGCGGCTACGACGTGTGGACGCAGCTGGTGGACCAGATCAAGCAGCGCACGCCCGACCTCGTGCTGTTCTCGGGCGACGCGATCACGATCGGCCTCACGCAGTACGAGTGGGAAGAGTTCCTGACCGACGGCGAGCCACTGTTCGCGACGACGCCGGTCGTGCTCACGAACGGCAACCACGAGGCGAACGCGATCAACTACTTCTCGCAGTTCGCGATGCCGGGCGATCAGGAGAACTTCGGCTTCGACTACGGCTTCGCGCACGTGTTCGTCGCGAACGACTCGCCGGATAATCCGTCGGACCTCACGGACGTGATTCCGGTCGCGATGGACGCCGACTTCACCGACCACACCTCGGCGCGCTGGAAGATGCTGATGAGCCACCGGCCGATGTACTCGTCAGGCACCCGACACGGCTCCGCGATGGATCTGCAAGCCGCGTGGGGGCCGGTCGTCGACAAGCACAAGGTCGATCTCGTGCTCAACGGCCACGAGCACATGTTCGAGATCAGCAAGCCGCTGTTCAACAACGCCGTACAGGCGTCGAACGCCGATGGCACCGTGTACGTCGTCGCCGGTGGCGCGGGCGCCGAGCTCTACGGCTTCGGCACGCCGGGCTTCTGGACCGATTACATCGAGTCAGCGCACACCGCAGCGACGATCCGCGTGCGCCGCGATCAGCTCACGCTCGATTCGTTCCGTCCCGACGGCACCGCGGTCCCGAACGGCTTCACGAAGACCAAGCCGTGAAACTCGTCGCGCTCGCAGCACTCCTGCTGCTGGCGCGCGTCGCGGCTGCGGACGACGCTGACGCCGAACGAACGTTCCGCGATGCATCGCTGCGCGGCGACATCACTGCACTCGAGCAGCTCGGCGCACAGCGCCCGCTGACGATCTGGAGCGACGATGCGTGGGCCGAGGCCGCGCGTCTCGCCACACGAGCGAACGATTTCACGCGGGCACGCGCGGATCTCGAGCAGGTGATCGCGATTGGCACAGACGACCGACTGGTGCAGCGCGCCAAGAACGAGCTCGCGCGCATCACGAGCTTTTCCGGCAGCGCGGGCGAGTGGACGGCTGTCGCTACCGAGCACGAACGGCTCGCGCCGCAGCTCACCGCCGGCGGTGATCCGAAGCCGGCTCTTCGCGAGCTCGAACAGCTCGTGCGTGCGCACCCCGGCTACCCGCGGGCGGCGATGCTGATGGTGGCGATCGCGCAGAGCTGGCAGCGCGAAGGCGAGGGCGAACGTGCGATCGGCTGGCTGCACGAGGCGGCGCGCGTTGCGACCGAGCGCACGGACAAGCTGCGGATCGGCGCCGAGCTGGTGCGCGCGTTGATTCGCGTCGGTGCGTTCGCCGATGCCCAGCGCGAGCTCGCCGCGCTCGACGCAGGACCGGCCCTCGTGGCAGCGCTGCGCGCCGAGCTGTCACGGGCCGAGTTGCGCCGCACCGTGCGCTGGATCATGTGGGGCGTGCTGGTCGCGCTCGCGGTCATCGCGGCGATCGCGCTGCGCCGAGCTGCCGGCTCGTGGCGCGCGGGGTTGCGCCGGCTCGCGCGGCCGCCGACGGAGGCGTTGTTTCTCGTGCCGATTGCAGCGGTAGTCGTCGGGTTTTCATTCACCGGCAATCCGCTGGTCGCGCGCACGGTGCTCGCGATTCTCGCGGCCGGCGTCGCGACGAGCTGGGTATCGGGCGCGGTGCTCGAGGGGCAGCCGCGCGTGCGCTTTCGGCGCGCACTGCTGCACGCATCGCTCGCGATCGTCGCGGTTGTTGCTGCGGCATACCTCGCCGTCGATCGCGGTCACGTCATCGACTTCATCATCGAGACGCTGCGCTCGGGTCACGAGCGCGGCTGACTACTCGATGAAGTACGGCTGGATCTGATCGAGGTCCGACCGCGCGGTGAACGTTGGCTTGCCGTCTTCGAGCGCGAAGCACTGCGCGGTGCGGAACGGCGGAAACGACGGCCGCCCCATGATGTACGCGCCGAGTGAGGAGATCGACGGCTCGTGACCGACGACGAGCACCGACATGCCCGCCTGTGCGATCTGGCCTGCAGCGATGCGCGGCATCGCCGCCGGCTCGAGACAACGCCACGACGAGATCGCGCCGATGTAATCGATGCTCTGCGCGAGGAGCTCGGCCGTCTGCACGGCGCGCGGCAAGGGCGAGCACACGATGAGGTCTGGTGCGATGTGCTGCTCGCGCAACAGGCGACCGAGGATGCGCGCGGCTTCACGTCCACGCGGCGAGAGCCACCGGTCGCGATCGCTACCCGCGTCTTCCTCGGGGACCGCGTCGCCGTGCCTCACCAGGTAGATGCGCATGCCGCATCCTACTGCGGCTTCGTCACCGGCGCATCGCTCCCTTCCTCGGGCGGGAGCGGTGGTTCGTCGCCGCCGGAGCCGGTTTCAGCCGTCGGCGGCGCCTGCTTGCAGAGCGGTGCGCTGGCGAGCGACAGCACGTCGAGCGCGAGTCCAGGCTTGTTCTCGAGCCGCAGCGCCTCGCGGCCCGTCGTCGCGTCCCAGAGGCGGATCGCACCGTCGCCGTCTTCGTACGCGAGCGTGTTCGGATCGAGCCACGTCGTCGCGAACCGGCTTTTCGCCGTCAGCAAATGCTTGAGCGCCGCGGTCTTGCCGTTTGCGACATAGAGCGACGGTGCGGTGTCCTTCGCGCACGGATCCACGGCCGTCGCGAACGCGACGTAACCGCCGCCAGGCGCAACGGCGACCGTCTCCATCGCCGCTTGGCCCGACTCCGGCACTTGCACCGGTGGCACGCCCTTCGCGAGCTCGAGCGTCGGTGCGCGCGGCGGATCGCCGATCCATGCGGCGCCCACACCCTCGATCGATTTCGGCGGGACGATGCGTCCCTCGTCGAGTGTCAGCTCGATGCGCGGCGAGCCGAGCGGCGCGGTGACCTTCGTCAGCTTGCCAGTCGTGCGATCGATCGAAGACACGGTCCAGTCGCCGATCGTCCACCGCCCAGTCGCCGGTGCCGTCGCGACGAGCAGCTGATCGCCATCGCCGTAGTAGAGCGCAGCCGCGCGCGCCGAGGGCAGGTTGATCTTCGGCGACGTGTTCTTCCACTCGGCCGTGTCGAACGCCTGCACCCACCCGCGCGCGAGCAGCGGCGGTGCGTCTTCTTTGCTGCGATCGATCTTGTCGTAACCGAGGATCGCGACCTCGTTGCCCTGTTTCGCGCGCACGAAGCCGGCGACTTGATCGCCCGTGTGCGTGAGCCGCAAGTAGCGCTTCGAGTCGCGATCGAATGCGTACAGCTCGCCTTTGCTCAGCCCCGACTGCACGCCTGGCTTGTCCGGCCACTTGAACGAGTTGCGCCGGCCGACGAGCCACAAGCCGGCTTTGATCTCCCGCGCATATTCGTCGTGAATTTGCGCCGCGAGCTGGGTGACCGCCTGGCCGTGCTGCGTCGCGAGAAAGTCCTTGAGCTCGGGAATCGTCGCGAGCTCGGCGCCGTACTTGTAGTAATCGGCCGCGATTGCAGCGACGAGGTGATCGACCGCAGCCGCTGGCTCGCCGGTCTGCACGAGCGCGATCGCGAGCACTCTGTGCGCGTCGAGATGATTCGGATCTTTCGCGAGCGCAGCTTCCGCTTGCTTGCGCGCTTCCGCCCAGTCCTTCTTCGCGGCGGCATCAGCAGCCTTTTTGTACGCCGCTGCGCCTTGGTCGTAGATGAACGAGAACCGTGTGATCTTGTCGACCCCGAGCACTGGCAGCGAAATGGGTGCGGCTACAGGTGCCGATGCAGCATCTTTCTTCCCGTTCTTGTTGCCGCCCTTACCGCAGGAAGCAAAGAGGAGGATCACGAGCGCGATGCGTGATAATGGAGTCAGCACTACCTGGAGGATGCCATGAAGATCATGATGATCGCTTTCGTGTTGGCCGCAGTCGTCGGCTGTTCGAAAGACAAGAAGGTCGCGAAGCCCACCCCGACGACCGCAAAGCCGGTTGCTGCGAAGCCGGCGGATGACAAGCTGCTCGAGACGCTGCCCGCCGACCAGCAGGTCAGCCCGAATTTGTCTCTGTCGGGCGACATCGTGCAGATGTGCGGCATCAAGGCCACGGCCAATGCGACCGCAGCGCCGACGTTTGACTACGACAAGGAAGAGCTGCACCCCGAGGACCGCGCGGTGCTCGACCAGCTCGCGACCTGCCTCATGACCGGCGCGCTCAAGGGCCGCAGCGTCGCGCTGACCGGCCGCGCCGATCCGCGCGGCACCGAGGAGTACAACCTCGGCCTCGGCTCGCGCCGCGCCGCGAGCGTGAGCACGTACCTCGTGCGCCTCGGTGTCGGTGAGCCTCAGCTCGGCGTCACCACGCGCGGCTCGCTCGATGCGAGCGGCACCGACGAGGCCGGCTGGGCGAAAGATCGCCGCGTCGATATCACGCTCGCGAACTAGAGCGCGGCCGCGGCGCGGAACGCCTCGATCGCCTTGATCGTCTTGGGCCGCGTGATCGGACCGCGGCCCTGGACGAAGAAGACGCTATCTCCGTCGGCGACGGCGAAGATTTCGTCGTAGCCCTGCACCCGCTCCGGCGGTTGCGCAGGCGGCGGCTCGGCTTTCGCCTCTTGCGCGAGCTGCATCAGGTGCTGCTCGTTCGGAGGCGTGAGCTCGCGTGTGCGCTCCTCGGCGAGCGCACCCGTCAACGGCGTCGCGGCTGGTGCCTTGCCGGTGTAAATCGTCTTCGCATCGGTATCGACGACGATGCGGTAGACCGGCGACTTCTCGCCGCCGCCGGTCACGAACACGCCGTGCTTGGGGAGCAACTTCTGGTACTCGGCGGGGACCTCGGCGCGCGAAGTGATGACGACTTCCGCGCGGCGGATGCGCGGCTCTTGAGGGGCCGCACACGCGACGAAGACCAACACGACGACAACCCGGGCGAGCATGCCCGCCACTGTATCCTGCATGCTAGTGTTTCCGCGATGGCGCTGGAGCACGTCGCACAAGGGCAAACGCGGTTCTTCACGCCCGGCGTTGCCCCCGATCCGCGCGGCATCTTGCTCGGCCGGTTCTGCCTGATGACGTTCCCGACGCTCGAGGGCGCGGTGAGCTGGCTGCGTCTGTATTCGGCCGAGGCATCGCTCGACGAGCTGATGGCAAACCTCACGCTGACGAAGGCGAAGACGGCACTCGGCAGCCGCGAGATCGTGATCCAGATTCCCGCCGTGTCGTCGTACGCGGCCGATCGCTCGGCGCGGCTCGCGCGGCTCGTCGGTGGCGCGATCTACACCGGCACGTCGAAGCACTTCGTCAAATACCGCGATGATCGGTCGCCGTACGGCTACGACGCTGTCGACATCGGCGCGATGCCGGCGTCGACCGACTTCATGGTGCACGGCGACGAGTTCGCGCAGGGCTACGTGCGCGAGGGCGAGCTGCCGTTCGCAAAGCTGCTGTTCCGGCTGTCGATCCGGCGGATTCCGGGCGCTGACAAGCTGGCTACCGAAGATCGCGGCGAGCTCTACCTCGCGGTCGCGCACGGCCTCTCGGAAGGCATCATTCGCTACCTCTGGCGCAACCGCGTCGAGGCGCAGGCCGGCCTGTTCACGCCGCGCTCGTCGAGCGCCTTCGACGAACAGCGGCGCGGCTACATGCTGATCCGCGCGCGTGCGTTGCCCGAGCGCATCCTGGCGCTATTCCTCGGCACACCTGGCATCGATGTGTTCAAGCCCGCGGGTGCGAACGCGGCGGTCGCGGTTGGCTACCAGCATCCGATCGATCTCGCGTCGTGCTCGTCGGTGTTTCCGCCCGACACGTTCCACGTGTTCTGGCCGAACGATCGCGTCGACGTGCTGCCCGGTCCGCTCACGCTCAGCGACATCGCCGATCTCACGCGCGTCGACCTCGAGCTCGACAAGCCACGCGATCCGGCACAGCACGGCGGTGGCGCGGCCGAGCCGATCGGCGTCGAGCTGCGGCTCGCGGCCGCGATGGGGCCGCCGAAGCGCGTCGTCGCGACGTTGATCGAGCCGAAGCATGCGCCGCGGCTCAAGCGCATCGTGTTTGCGCTGCCGAACGTGTCGCTGCGCGGCCAACGCGTCGCGGTCACCGATCGCGGCATACTCATCATCGGCTCGGAGAACCTCGACGTCATCCCGCTCGGCCAGCTGCTCTACGAGCTCACGCCCGGTTTGCTCGTTCCGCTCGGGATGGACATCGTGCCGCGCGTGACGCCCGAGGTGCTCGCGCGCGCGCTCGGTCACCAAGGTGGCGTCGTCACCGTGTTCACGAGCGACAACCGGCCGTTCCAGGTACCCGACTCCGCGTTCACGTCGCTCGAGCGGCGATCGCTCGCGAAGATGGACGTCGAGGCAGCGGAGACGGTCGAGCTCGGCGCGGAGCCGAGCGCCGAAGCG
>DASUFX010000379.1:0-5248 GCA_036274355.1 Kofleriaceae bacterium
GTCGGCGGCTCGACGTCTTTATCGACGAGCTTCGTCGGCTCCGGGGCAGCGGCCGCCGTAGTCGCAGGATCCGGCGCGGCCGGCTTCTCCTGCTCCGGCTTGTCAGACTTCGCTGGCTCGGCGCCATCCGCGGGTTGTGCCGCGGCGGTGACGGGCAGGCACAACAGGATCGAAGCTATCGCGCGCTTCACTACCCGGTACGGTAACCCGAAACGTCACGCGACAAGCTGTGCGACGCGCTCCTTGTCGAGCTCGATGCCGTAGCGCGCGAGCGGCCGCGCGATCATGTTCTCGACCGCCGCGCGCAGATCTTGCCTGCCAACCGCATCGTGACCGCCGAGCCCGAGCGGAGGCGGACAACCGTCACACGACTCCTGCCACAGCGATGCATACGCTTCGATCGTCGTGACCGCCGTCGCGGCAAGCGCGGCGCGCTCGATATCGGTCAGCCGCTCCGCCGCCCAGTCGAGAAACCAGTAACCGAGCCGCGAATGCGGGCCTTCGTCGACGAGCAAACGATCGAGCACCGCGCGACACAGCGGCTCGCTCGCGAGCACGCGCGACCGCGCCATCGCCGGCACGCTCAGCGATTCGCTGACGCACGACGTGACAACGGCGAGCTCTGCCGCCTTCATCAGCGGCCGCTGCGTGCTCGGCGCGGGTGCAACGTTCGCGAGATCGAACTCGAGTGCCATCGCGCCACCGAGCTCCATCGTCAGCCGCGACGACAGCTCGACATGAAACATCTCGTCGACGACGATGTCGCCGCACATCGCGATCAGATCGACGGGCGCACCGCACTCGAGCATCGCCGTCGTCAGCGCCGAGAACGCCGCCGCGCTCGCATACTCGGTGAACACGCCGTTGCTCCAGATCGCCCGCGCTTCGAAGCGATATGCCGGATCGAGATCCGTCGTCGCGAGCGTGCCCCACGGCAAGTGCTCGATGCCGGTGCGTCGCTTGTGCAGGCGAGTTGCGGTCGCACCGCCGCGCCACTCGAGCTCGAAGTACTTCACAGCTTCGCCTCCGTGCGGCAATACGCAGGCGGTCCCTTCTTGCTCATCGTGTTGCCACACGCAGGCCGGCCGCTGACGTAGAGCCGCGCCTTCAGCGTCGGATCGGCGCGCACCGCCGATGCGGTCGCGATCATGAGCTTGTCGTACGCGGTCTGCACCTTCGCGTAGTGCTTGCCGTACGCGTCGGCCGACGCCTTGTTGTAGGCCTCGACAGCGCGAATCTCTGCTTTCGTGCAATCGGCCGGCGGATCGCTCTTGCCGCCGGTGTTGCCGCACGCGGGGCGATAGCTCGCGAGCAAGCGCGGCTGGATCACCGGCTCTTGCTCTGCCGCTTGATATGCGAGGGACGCGGTCAGCAGTACCTCTCGCGTCCGATCGATGTCCTCACGCGCTTCCTGCTCCAGCGGCTTGCCGACGCTGTTGCCCGCCGCCGGGCGGCCATCGGCGAGCACGCGCGGCCGGATCGCAGTGACCTCGATCGTGCCGTTCCAGTCGATGCCGCTGTTCGCGGGCGTGCTCGCGCGCGCCGCCTGGGTAGACTGTGCCTCCGTGCCCGCCTGTGCGCTCGATGCGCTCGCCAGCACGGCAACTGCAAACAATTTCATCCCTCGCCGATTCGCCATGGGTGTCTCCTTCAACGAGCAAGACGAGCGTCCGCGACAACCGTTAACGGCGCTGTCAGGTCCGCGTAAACTCGCGTCGTCATGACTGCTCCCGGCCCCATCGTTCTGTATGACGGCGAATGTGGGCTGTGCCATCGCTCGGTGAAGTTCCTCATCAAGCGCGATCGCCATCAGCTCTGGTACGCGCCGCTGCAAGGCGAGACCGCGGCCGCGCTGCGCGCGCGGCATCCCGAGATCCCGACCACGCTCGAGTCAGTCGTGCTCGTCGATCACGATCGCGTGTACCTGCGCTCGAAAGCGTTTCTCTACGTCGCGAAGTACCTCACCGCGCCGTGGCGCTGGGCGTACTACCTGCGCTGGCTGCCGGCGTGGCTGCTCGATCTCGGCTATCGCGTGATCGCGCGCATTCGCTATCGCGTCTGGGGCAAGTACGACACCTGCCAGCTACCGACGACCGACGAGCGCGCGCAGCTACTGCCCTAGCTACAGGCGGTAGTGCAGCTGCAAGAACGAGTAGGCGCCCGTCGGGCCGCCTTTGCCGAACGCCATGAACTCGACCTGATTGGCGAGGATCAGCTCGATGTGGCTCGTCGCGAACCAGTGCACGTTGAGGTCGAACCCATCGCGATCGAGATCCTTGATGCGCAGGTTCTCGTCGTAGTGCTGCCAGGCGGCGTCGATCATCACGCCCTTCGGCATGAAGTACGTCGCCATCAGCACGCTCGCGAGACCGCGGTAGCCGTAGCCCGAGACGTGTGGGTTGATCAGCTGCACCTCGGCCTGCAGCAACAGGTCGGGACCAGGCAGGTACTGCTTGGCGGTCAATTCCCCGCGCAGCTTGTATTCCCAGTCCTGGTGCTCGTACATGCCGCCGGCGCCGATCTGCGTGTGCTCGCCGAGCCGATACTCGCCGTAGAGCGCGCCACCGCTCGATAGCCGCACCGGGTCGTAGAGCGGGTTCTTCGTGAAGCCCGTCGCGTGCACCTCGTACTGCCCCGTGATGTACGAAACCGACACCGCGGGCGTCTCCGAGAACAGCGGCGTGCCGCCATAGCGCCGCACGTACAACGGGTGCTCGACCCAGCGCAGACCGAACACCGGCATGAACTGACCGACGCGCGCGAACAGGCCATAGCTCGAGCCCGGCTCGCTCTGCCACATGCCGTAGAGCTCGCGCGCCCAGACTGTCGTGAGCGCCTCGTTGCCTTCCTGGTGCGTGCGGTAGCCGACCGTCGCGTGCAGCGAGAAGTTGTTCTTCGTTGCGGCCGCGTAGGCGTCGAGCTGCATCGGAAAACCGATCAAGTAGCGCTGCGGCGCCTGCAGATAGCCCCACTGACCGCGCAAGTCGCCGCCGAGCGAGAGCCAGTCCGGCGTCTCGATCGCGCCGTACATGAACGCGGGGTTCTGGCCGAACATCGACATCGCCTCGGCGACGTTCGCGCCGTTCTCGTTGAGCAGACCGCCGCCCGACGGCGAGAGGTGACAGCTCGTGCACGTCTGATCCTTGCTGAGCTGGAACTGCGGGTACGCGTTCGCGCGGCCACCTGCGATCGCGAGCGCCACGACAATAATGAGGAGGGACCTCATAGGCACGTCCCTGCGACGCAGTCGCCACTGCACAACTGAACGCGCGGACCGAAATTCCAGTCCGGGGTGCACTCGACGACTTCCTTGTTGTTGCACGCCTTCCCTTCCGCGGGCGTGCCCTTGTTTGCGTCCGGATTGCACTGCGCGCCCGGTGCCTGCGCTGCGATCCATTCCTTGAGCAGCAGCACGTCCTTGTTCGGCATCGGCGCGTCGTATGGCATGCGCCCGATTGGCTTGCCGTCCTCGCCCACCGTTGCGCCGCCGAACGGCACCGTCTCGGTGATCCAGATAATGAGGTCGGCCTTGCCCGGGCTATCGGGGTCGTACTTGGTCGAGTTGAACTGGATCAGCCCGTTGTCCACCAAGCTCGCGCGCGTGGCCTCGGGCGTGTCGAACACGTCCTCGCCCTGTTGCGTGAAGCCCGAGTGACACTGCGTGGCGCCGCACGTCGGTGCGAAGATCGCCTGCGTCAGGTAGTCGAGCTCGAGCGGTCGATCGTCAGTAGTTTCGCCGCACGCTGCTAACACAAGCAGCGGCGCCCACACGATTCGATGCATGCGCGGACATTACATGAAGGCCGGAAGATCAGGCGACTTCGTACGTGCCACACAGCATTCCACGTGCGCGCCATGTGCATGTCCACAACACGCGCTGCAGGCGCCGCGACGCGCGTTACTTGGTGGACCGAGCGCGAGCGCGACGCATCATCGAGCCAGCACCGCTCGGACGATGCATCATGCGCGCAGCAGCGGTGGGCCGACGCATGCGGCGCGACACCGGCGGCGGCTCGACGCGATACGCGACAGCGTCGCGATGCTCGGCACGCAGCACGAGGCGAATGCCGGCAAAGTCGCCCATCGAGCAGACCTTGTTCGTGACCATGCCGCACGCGAGCGCGATGCGACGCACCACCTCTTCGGTGATGTCGCAGCCGCGGCGCGCTTTCGGGAACGCAACCCAGAAGCCACCGGCAGGATGCAGGCGGTTCGCGATGTCGGCGAAGCGACGCTCGAGGTCAGCAACGCGATCGACGAACAGCACGACCACGTCGACCGGAGGCAGCCTCAGATCGTGCGCGATGCGCACGTCTTCTGTGGCGAGCCGGCGCACGAATGGGCCAGGGGCGTTGAGCAGACACACCTTGTGCCCCGCCTTGATCCCCAGCTTCTTCGGTAGCGGCATACCCGCGTAGCCAGCCATGCCCACGCATCATGCAGCGGCTCTTTCCCCGGTCAAACAGGATGGCCAAATCTTCTTTTAAGTTCCGGCAACGACTAGGTTTCGGTGTGATCGCCGTACTCCCGCCCATTCGTAGGGACGATGACGAATCGCCCTGTGGATAGCGTGGGTTTCGGCCTGATTATGAAATCGATTACTCCCGGCCGGCCGTTTCCTTGACTTTGGTGCCCGGGTTCGTCAGCAAGGGGTTCCGGACGTGCCGACTGGTCTTCTTCTCATCAACCTGGGAACGCCCGACGCGCCGACCACGCCTGCCGTGCGTCGCTACCTGCGCGAGTTCCTCTCCGACCCGCGCGTCATCGACATCAACCCGGTCGGCCGTGCGCTGTTGCTACACCTGATCATTCTGCCGACGCGTCCGGCGAAGAGCGCCGAGGCGTATCGCAAAGTCTGGGATGACCAGCGCGGCTCGCCGCTGCTCGCGTTTTCGAAAGAGCTCGCGGCCGGCGTGCAAGCCAAGCTCGGTGACAGCTGGCGGGTCGCGCTCGGGATGCGCTACGGCAACCCGTCGATCGAGAGCGCACTCGAAGCGCTGCGCGGCGCGGGCGTCGATCGGATCGTCGTGCTCCCGCTCTATCCCCAGTACGCCGCATCGTCGACCGCGACCTCGGTTGCGCGGGTGATGGAGCTGGTGAGCGCGCGCTGGGACGTCGTGCCGGTCGACTTCGTGCCCGCGTTCTACGCCGACCCGGGGTTCTTGAATGCGTTCGCCGCGGTCGCCAAGCCCGCGCTCGCCTCGGCGCGCCCCGATCACGTGCTGTTTTCCTTTCACGGCCTCCCCGA
>DASUFX010000380.1:0-8870 GCA_036274355.1 Kofleriaceae bacterium
GGCCGACCTCGTGCATGAGGAGATGCTCGAGAACCCCATTCTCGACGACGAGCTGGACCTCGACAACGAGCGCAGCCGCGAACGAGACGAGATGGGCGGCGACGAGCAGCAGCTCCATCAGCTCGAGGGCGCCGGCACGACCGAGACCCCGGTCGAAGGCTCCGTGGTCGATGGCGTCGCGCAGACCGAAATCAAAGGCGACGCCGCCGCCGTATCGGAGATCGACTGGGAAAACTACCTCGACAACTACTCGATGGCCCCGCCGATGCCCGCGTTCCGGGGCGATGGCGAGGAGCTACCGTCGCTCGAAGCGACGCTGACCAAGCCGCCGAGCCTGCCGGACCACCTGGCCTGGCAGCTCAAGATGGTCAACCCGCCGCTGACGCCGGAGCAGCTCGAGATCGGCCTGACGATCATCGGCAACATCGACGCCGACGGTTACATCAAGGACCCGCCGCTCCCCGAGCTGGCCGCTGACCTCGGCGTCGACGAGACGCGCGTCCAGGAAGTCCTCGAGACGATCCAGACGTTCGATCCGACTGGCGTCGGCGCGCGCAGTCTTGCCGAGTGCATGCTGATCCAAGCGATGGCGTGCGGCCAGGACGACGACCTCGTCGTCAAGATGATCAAGAGCCACCTCGGCAACCTCGAGAAGAAGAACTACCAGGCGATCGCGCGCGATCTGAAGCAGCCGCTCGAAGAGATCTACGAGGCCGCGAAGGTCATCATGGATTTCGATCCGCGGCCCGGTCGCCAGTACTCGCTCGACGATCCGCACTACGTCACGCCCGACGTCTACATCCACAAGGTCGGCGACAAGTACTTCGTCGTGCCGAACGATGACGGTCTGCCGAAGCTGAAGATCAGCGGCTTCTACAAGAACGCGATGGGCAACTCGAACGCGAGCAAGGACTACGTCCAGGACAAGCTCCGCTCGGCGCAGTGGCTGATCCGTTCGATCCAGCAGCGCCAGCGCACGATCATCAAGGTCACCGAATCGATCCTGAAGTTCCAGCGCGAGTTCTTCGACAAGGGCATCGCGCACCTCAAGCCGCTCATTCTGCGTGACGTCGCCGAGGACATCGGCATGCACGAGTCGACGGTTTCGCGCGTGACCACGTCGAAGTACGTGCACACGCCGCAAGGCATCTTCGAGCTGAAATTCTTCTTCAACTCGGGCATCTCGCGCACGAACGGCGAGGACCTCGCGTCGCAAGCCGTGAAGTCGAAGATCAAAGAGCTCGTCGCCGGCGAGGACCCCAAGCGCCCGCACTCGGATCAGAAGATCGTCGAGCTGCTCAAGAAGGGCGGCATCGACATCGCTCGCCGTACGGTCGCGAAGTACCGCGAGCAGCTCGGCATCCTGTCGAGCAGCAAGCGCAAGCAAGTCTTCTAGTCCCGCTCGGGCGCGGGCAGGAACACGTCAGCCGCACGCACGGCCAGCTCGTCGCGGCGCTTGCCGCCGATGATCTCGACCTTGCCGCCGGGTTCCCAGCGCAGCACGGCAACGCGCGCACCGGATAGTCGCAGCTGCTGCTCGCGGCCCTCGAGCGTGTAGTAGCCAAGCTCGAGGTCGATGCTGGCGACCTTGCCGTGCGCCCAGCTGTCCTCGACTGCTTTGCGACCGTTCGCCGGATAGTCGGACTTGTAGCCGAACACCAGTACACCAGGCGCCAGGTTCTGCTTGGTCGCCGGCACCGTGCGATAGGCGACGTAGTGATCGGGACCGTGGTTTTTCATGACTGCGTTCCACGCGCCGAACGGCTCGTCCTTGCCGAACACGTAGACTTCGCCGTTGCGCTGATACGACAGCGGCCGTGGCTGCATATCGACGATGAACCAGGCATCGGTGTCGAGACAGTGATCGTGCGCAGCAGTGCAAGCGAAGTCGCGCGTGCGCACGGTCCAACGATCGTCAGAGCGGCGCTTGGGTTGATCGCCCGCGACACCAGCCCACGGATCTGCGGGCGCGTCGGGGTAGGGCGCGTTCTCGTTGCTCGACACCTGGTCGTTCACCGGCGAGCCCGCTTGGGGCGGTGCTCCGTTCGTCGCGGCCGCTTCCGACGTGGACGTCGAGCCAGATGGCTCCGCGGTCGTCGCGCCGCTGGTCGTCGAGCTGTTCGTCGTCGAGCTGCCCGGTCCGTACGCTTTGCCGTTCACCACACAGCCCGCGAACACGAACACGAATGCGCTGTAGCAAGTCTTCATTTCTGCCTCCAATGGTGCGTCTTTCGTCCGCCGCCGGCCGCGGTTGCGGATCGCACGCAACTGCCCGCGCGGACCGTCGATCCGCCCCTCAAAAGGAGATGCGGTCGGCTCGTTGGCGGCGCGCCCGCGAAGTAGTCGGTCGGGTAGGGCCGGGGAGGCTAACCGAAACAGCGGCGGGTTCCGTGCGTACTAAACGTACATGCATGAGGACTCGCCGCCGCCGTTCATCGTCATCCGCACGCCGAAGCGCCCTGACGTATATGATCGTACGCTCGAGCTGGTCGCGCTCGTCCAGCGCATCCTCGAAGGCGCTAGCGCACGGTTCCACTTGAAGGACAGGTTGGACCGGGTGGTCACGTCGCTCGTGTTCGAGCTGTCCCGCGCCAAGCATGGCGCGAAGACCACACGCTGGCGTCACTATCGCCGTGCCGAGGAGCTAGCGAGCGATTGCGCCACGATCCTCGACATCTTGGTCCACCAGCAGGCGGCAGCCCTCAGCGATCTGGAGCCGGCGCGCAAGCTCGTGCACGAGTTGCTCGCCGAGCTGAACGCTCTCGGGTAGAATCTCCTCCCCTTCAAGAATTCTCGTCGAGGATCTGGCTGATCATCCGAGAGGGCGGGGGTATCATCGAAGCGAACCATTAGGGAGGCGCTCGATGCAATTCGCGGTGACGTTCCGCCACATGGAACCGACCGAAGCTTTGAAGTCTTACGCACGAGAGCGAATGGAACGAGTCAGAAAGTACCTACCAGACCCAATCGCCTGTCACGTAGTACTCAGCACCGAACGTCATAATCACCGCATCGATGTCGCTTTCCAGCTCCACAACGGGCTGTCGATAGCCGGTCACGAGACGACCGAGAACATGTACAGCTCGATCGATCTTTGCATCGCGAAGATCGAGCGCCAGGTCCGCAAGTACAAGGGCAAGCTCGAAGGCATGCGTGCGCGCCCGCACCATGTTGTCGCCTTGCCGTGGTCTCACTCGATCATCGACGAGGCCTTTCACGAGCTGAACGAAATGAACGGGAACGGCCATCACAAGGCCGTCACCAAATCGGACGCGCCGAGCTCGCAGCCGGAGTTCACCGTCGTGCGGACCGAGAAGTTCCACGCGCAGCCGATGTCCGTCTCGGATGCGATCGTGCAGCTGAACCTGCTGCATGAGCCTTTCCTCGTATTCCGGCATGACACGGATGGCCGAGTGGCAGTCGTGTACAAGCGTGAGGACGGTAGCTACGGTCTGATCGAGACGCCGACCGGATCCGCATAATCAATCACCCTCGGGGCGAGCGCCGACCCGCCATAAACAGTGGTAGGGTCTTCAGCGTAGTAATGAAGATCGTCGACCTGATCAAGCGCGACATGGTCGTCCCCGCGCTCGTCGCGACCGACAAGCGCGGCATTCTCGAGGAGCTTGCCGCGTACATGTCCGCGCACCACTCGCGGATCGATCGCGCTGCGCTCGCGAAGGTCTTGGTCGAACGCGAGCAGCTCGCGTCGACCGCGATCGGTGAAGGGGTCGCGATTCCACACGGCAAGCTCGGCGCGGTCGGCGAGATCGTGGCGTGCCTGGGCCGCGCGCCGACCGGGGTCGAGTTCGACTCGATGGACGGTCAGCCGACGTTCTTGTTCTTCGTGCTGGTCGCTCCCGAGAGCTCGACCGGCGCACACCTCAAGGCGCTCGCGCGGATCAGCCGCGTGTTCAAAGACCCCGAGTTCCGCCGCCGGCTCCTGGCCGCGTCGGATGCCGAGACGATGTACCACGTGGTTGCCGAAGAGGACGCCAAGTACTAGATGGCCGACGGCGCACCCGACGACGCAGTCGGCGGCCGACCCGGCCGAACAGTGGCGATCTCCGTCGCGGAGCTGCTCGACCGAGCGGAGCTTGCCGTGACCATCGCGGCAGGCAAGGTGGGGCTCGGCCGCGAGGTCCTCGTGCCGCGGATCCAGAAGCCCGGCCTCGCGCTCACCGGCTGGCCGGAGCAGCTGCACGCGAATCGCGTCCTCGTGCTCGGCGGCACCGAGATCGATTACCTGAAGGATCACGAACCCGCGCGCCGCGTCGGTATCGAGACGTTGCTCGCGAGCGAGCCGGCCTGCGTCGTCGTGTGCCGGTCGCTGGTCCCGCCGGACGAGCTGCTCGCCGCCGGCGAGGCGAGGGGCGTGCCGGTGCTCGTGTCTTCGCTCGTCACCGCGGACTTCATCGCGGCGGTGACGACGTGGATGGCCGACCGACTCGCGCCCTCGACCGAGCTGCACGGCGTCTTGATGGACGTGCTCGGAATCGGCGTCTTGATGGTCGGCAAGAGCGGCATCGGCAAGAGCGAAACCGCGCTCGACCTCGTGGTGCGTGGCCACCGGCTCGTCGGTGACGACGTGATCCGGATCCGCCGCCATGGTCATCAGCTCTCGGGGCGGGGCGCCGGGATCCTCGGGCACCACATGGAGATCCGCGGCCTGGGAATCATCAACATCAAAGACCTGTTCGGTATCTCGGCTGTGCGGGAAGCCAAGGTCATCGATCTCATCGTCGAGCTGCACGAGTGGGATGCTGCGGTCGAGTACGACCGGCTCGGCTTCGACGAGCACCGCGAGAAGTTACTAGACGTTGCGATCACGAAGCTGCGTTTGCCGGTGCGGCCCGGGCGCAACATCGCTACGCTGATCGAAGTTGCCGCACGCAACCAGTTACTGAAGCACCAAGGAATCCACTCGGCGCGCGCATTTCGCGACACGCTGCATCGCGCGATGCACGACGCCGAGGGTGCGGACGCGGTGGAGTAGATGCAGATCGTCATCGTCACGGGGCTATCGGGTGCCGGAAAGAGCACGGCGTTGCGTGCTCTCGAGGACATCGAGTTCACGTGCGTCGACAACATCCCGGTTCCGCTCGTCACGCAGATGGTCGATCACCTCGCGCACGAGGGTGATCGCGACAAGCTCGCGATCGCGATCGATGCGCGCCAGCGTCGCGCACTCACCGCGTGGCAACAGACGCTCGCGACACTGCGCAGCTCGGGGCATCGCCTCGAGGTGATGTTCCTCGACGCGAGCGACGAGGTCCTGCTGCGCCGATTCTCCGAGACGCGCCGCCGGCATCCGCTGTCCGGCGACGATCTGATCGATGGCATCCGCCGCGATCGCGAATTGATGGCGGAGATGCGCCAGGGCGCTGCCGTCGTCGATACGTCGCAGCTCAACACGCATCAGCTGAAGGCGATCATCCAGGATCGCTACGGCGGTACCGGCAAGCTCGCGGTGACGATCGTGTCGTTCGGCTTCAAGCACGGCCTGCCGCTCGAGTTCAACCTCGTGTTCGACGTGCGGTTCTTGCCGAACCCGTACTTCGAGCCGTCGCTCACGCATCTCGACGGGCGCGATCCGGATGTCGCGAAGTTCGTGCTCGGTCCGGACGGAAGCGAGCTCGTGCGCCAGGTCGAGAGCCTGATGCGCTTCTCGCTCCCGCACTTCCAGAAAGAGGGCAAGCTCTACGTCACCGTGGCAGTCGGCTGCACCGGCGGCCGTCATCGCTCGGTCGCGGTCGTCGAAGAGCTGCGCCGCCGGCTCGCTGGTGAATGGGACATCCTCGTGCGTCATCGCGACGTGGAGCGCGAATGAGTGACTTCGCCGAGAAGACGCTGCTGATCCAGAACGAGCTGGGTCTGCACGCGCGTGCGGCGACCAAGCTCGTCCAGCTGGCGACCAAGTTTCCGTGCGAGATCACGGTGACGAAGGATGGCCACGAGGTCAACGGCAAGAGCATCATGGGTGTCCTGATGCTGGTCGCGAGTAAAGGCACGACGGTCACGCTCAAGGCGAAGGGCGACCGCGCGAAGGAAGCGGTCGATGCGATCGCGGCCTTGATCGACGACAAGTTCGGCGAGGGCAAGTAGCCGTGACCGTGCGCGAGGAGATCCGGCGAACGGGTCTCGGTGTCTCACCGGGCATCGCCTTCGGCCGCGCGTATTTGATCGGTCGCGACACGCTCAAGGCGCCGCGCCATCACATCGAGAGCGACGACGTCGATACCGAGGTCGCGCGCCTCTACAAGGCGATCGCGTCGAGCGACAAGCAGCTCGCGAAGATCAAAGAGAAGCTCGCGAGCGAAAACGAGAGTGACTACCACATCATCACCGCGCACCAGATGATGCTCCACGACGAGCACCTCGTCGGTGCGGCCGTCGAGTACATCCGCGATGACAAGATCAACGCGGAGTGGGCGCTGCGCCGCGCCGTCGACGACATCCGCGGCGTCTTCGATCAGATCGAGGACTCGTATCTGCGCGAGCGGCGCAGCGACGTCGAGTTCGTGTTCGAACGCGTGCTGCGCAACTTGCTCGGCCGCGACATGGGTCCGCTGTCGCCGCCGCCCGACGCGATCGTCGTCGCGTACGACCTGTCGCCGGCCGACACCGCGACGCTGCACAAGGCGGCGGTCGCCGGTCTGCTCACGGACGCTGGCGGCAAGACGAGCCACACCGCGATCATCGCGCGCGCGCACGAAATCCCGGCGGTCGTCGCACTCGAGAACATCACCGAGCTCGTCGAGACCGACGACCTGCTGCTGCTCGACGGCAGCACCGGCATGGTGATCGTCAATCCATCGGCGAGCACCGTCGCGCAATATCGCGAGGAGCAGCGCCGCCAGGTCGCCGAGGGCGTGCGCTTCCACGCGATGCGCGATCTACCGGCGCGCACGCGCGACGAAGCCAACGTCGCGCTGCTGGCAAACATCGACGGCCCGGACGAGCTCGAGGATGCGATCGAGTACGGCGCGATGGGCGTCGGGCTGTTCCGCACCGAATATCTGTTCATGGCGGGGACCGACATCCCCGACGAGGAGCAGCACTATCAGACTGCGGTCGCCGTGCTCGACAAGCTGAAGGGCAGGCCGGCGACGATCCGCACGTTCGACCTCGGCAGCGACAAGCTCGCCAAGTTCATCGAGGAGGCGGACCTCCACGAGCAGAACCCGGCGCTCGGCCTGCGCTCGATCCGGCTGTGCCTGTCGTCGCTCGGCCGCGACCTGTTCCGCGCCCAGCTGCGCGGCCTGCTGCGTGCCTCCGCGCACGGACCGATCAAGCTGATGTTCCCGATGATCTCGGGTGTCGCCGAGCTGCGCGCGGTGAAGACCGTCGTCGACGACGTCAAGCGCGAGCTCGACGAAGAGGGCAAGGCGTACGACAAGGACATCAAGCTCGGCATCATGATCGAGATGCCGAGTGCCGCGATGACGGCCGACCTGCTCGCGGCCGAGTGCGACTTCTTTTCGATCGGCACGAACGACCTCATCCAGTACACGATGGCAGTCGATCGCGTGAACGAGTACGTGTCGTACTTGTACGAGCCGCTGCATCCGTCGCTGATCCGATTGATCGGCGAGGTCGCGCGCGCGGCGAACGCGGCGAACATTCCGGTCACGGTGTGTGGCGAGATGGCCGGCGAGCCGATGATCGCGCCGGTGCTGTTCGGCCTCGGCATTCGCGAGCTGTCGATGAGCGCGGTGTCGATTCCCGAGGTGAAGGCGACGATCCGCCAGATGACGGTCACCGAGACGCAGAGCCTCGTCGAGCGCGTCCGCAACCTGCCGACCGCCGCCGACGTGCGTGCGATGGTCACCGACTACGTGTTCGGCCTCGCGACGCCGCGTAAGGAGCCTGTGTGACATCAGGCTTCGGGCCTCGGGCTTCAGGCTTCGGGTTCGGAGGGTGGGGGTTCAGCGTAAGGCTGGTGGTGTTCGGGTTGCTAGCGGTGTTAGCGGGAAGAGCGGAGGCGGGCGATCCGCACCGCGTCTATCGCACCGTCGAGACCGAGCACTTCATCGTGCACTACTGGGTGCCGCTCGACGACGTCGCGCGGCGCATTGGCGTGGTCGCCGAGCGAGCTCATCGCGTGCTGTCTCCCGCGCTCGATCATGCGCCGGCGGGCAAGACGCTGATCTACCTCACCGACGACACCGACAGCGCGAACGGCTTCGCGAGCGTGCTGCCGCGCAACGCGATCCAGCTCTACGTGACCGCACCTTCGGGATTCACCGAGCTCGACGACTACGACGACTGGCTCTACGGCCTCGTCGCGCACGAGTACTCGCACATCCTCCATCTCGACACGATGTCGGGGCTGCCGAACATCTACAACTCGATCTTCGGCAAGACGTGGGCGCCGAACCAGATCATGCCGCGCTGGGTGATCGAGGGCATCGCGACCTACGAAGAATCGAAGCGCACCGCGGGCGGTCGCAATCGCGGCACGCGCTTCGACGAGCAGATCCGCATCGCGTGGAAGGGCGACTACGACCTGCGGCTCGATCAGGTGAGCGGCGCGCCGCGCCAGTATCCGCGTGGCAACGCGGCATACATCTACGGTTCGCACTTCCTCCAGTACGTGTTCGATCGCTTCGGTGACGACACGCTGCGCGAGATGTCTCACACGTCGGGTTCGTACGCGCCGCCGTTCGCGGTCAACCGCCAGATCGCGAAGGTCGTCGGCAAGCCGTTCACCGAACTTTACGACGACTGGCAGCAGTACCTGCGCGATCGCTACGCGCTCCAGGAAATGGCTGCCGCGCGGCGAGGCCTCGTCACCGGCCGGCCGATCACGCAGAGCCACGAGATCAACCTTTATCCGTTCTACACGGCCGACGGACGCGAGCTGTACT
>DASUFX010000381.1:0-6887 GCA_036274355.1 Kofleriaceae bacterium
CCGAAGGGGCTGTGACCCGGCCCCGTCAGACCACGACGAAGGAGCCCGCATGAAATCGCTACAGCCCGATCCACTGCAAGGTTCGTTCACTCTGCGCGGCGCGAAGGTCGTCGTCCTCGGTTACGACGAGGACGCACGCGAGCACGCGCTGGCGCTCAGGCGCGCCAACAACAGCGTGCTCATCGGCGTTAGACCCGACACCACATGCTGGATGCGGGCGTGCGCCGATGGCTTTGCGGCCGATCGGCCGAGCGCGATCGTCGGCAGCGCCGAGGTCGTCGTGATGCTCGTGCGCGAGCCGATGGCAACGTGGGCGAAGGTCGAGCCGCTGCTCGCTCCCGGCGCGCTCGTCGTGTTTGGCAACGCGCGGCTGCTCGAAGCGATGACGTATTCACGCGGCGGATTCGACAGCGTGCTCGTCACCACCGTCGACGACGCGCATACCGGCTGCCGTGTCGCCGTACACCGCGATGCGACCGGCAAGGCGCTACTTCGTGCCGTCGGCTACGCACGCGCCGCATGCGGCATCGACGTTGCATTGCGTGCGACCTCGGTGGAGGCAGAGGCGGATCTCGAGCTCGCGTCGCACGGGGAGCGCGCGGGCAGCCTGCTCGCGCTGGCTGCGTCGTGCGAGTGCCTGCCGGTCGCCAAGCCGCAGGCGATGATCGTCGACGACGACGAGGACGAGAAAGAGCCGAGCTGGCTCGATTCGATGCTCGCGTGGCGGAGCCGCATGTGACCACTCGCACCGGTGCACAGATCCTGTGGGACGCGCTCCATCGCGAGGGCGTCGATGTCGTGTTCGGTTATCCGGGCGGCGCGATCATGCCTGCGTACGACGCGCTGCTCGATAGCCCGATCCGCCACGTGCTCGTGCGTCACGAGCAAGGCGCGGCGCACATGGCCGATGGCTCCGCGCGCGTCTCGGGCAAGGTCGGCGTCGCCGTCGCGACCTCCGGTCCAGGTGCGACGAACCTCGTCACCGGCATCGCGACTGCGATGCTCGACTCGGTTCCGCTCGTCTGCATCACGGGTCAGGTGGCCTCGCGCTTCATCGGCAGCGACGCGTTCCAGGAGACCGACATCACCGGCGTCACGCTGCCGATCACGAAGCACAACTATCTGGTCACGCGCCCGCAGGACATCGCGAAGACGATCCGCGAGGCGTTCTATGTCGCGCGCTCGGGCCGCCCCGGTCCGGTGCTCGTCGACATCACGAAGGACGCGCAGCAGATGAGCTGCGAACCGGTGTTCTCCGACGAGCCCGTGCGCATGCGCGGCTACCGTCCCGACCATCGCGCGGGGCTCGACGATCTGAAACGCGCCGCCGAGCTGATCGATCGCGCGAAGCGCCCGGTGATCCTCGCCGGCCACGGCATCGTCAAAGCCGAAGCGACCACACTGCTCCGCGCACTCGTCGTCAAGACTGGCATGCCGGTCGCGTCGACGCTGCTCGGCCTCGGCGGCTTCCCGGCCACGCATCCGCTCAGCCTCGGCATGATGGGCATGCACGGCGAAGCGTGGGTCAACCAGGCGATCCAGGAAGCCGACCTGCTCGTCGCGCTCGGCATGCGCTTCGACGATCGCGTCACCGGCAAGCTCGACACGTATGCGGTCAACGCGAAGAAGATCCACTGCGAGCTCGACCCCGCCGAGATCAACAAGATCGTGCGCGCAGACGTCGCGCTCGTCGGCGACGTGCGCGAAACGCTCGAAGCGCTGCTGCCGCTCGTCGAGGCGCGCGACCACCACGACTGGGTGGGGCGCATCAGCGAGCTCAAGGGTGACTCCGCGGTTCGCGACATCCAGCAGATGCCGCCCGCCGGCAAGCTCTACGCCGCGCACGTGATGCACGACCTGTGGCGCATCACCGAGGGGAAGGCGCTCGTCGTCACCGACGTCGGCCAGCACCAGATGTGGGAAGCGCAGTACTACAAGCACGATCATCCGCGAAAGCTCGTCACGTCGGGCGGCCTCGGCACGATGGGCTTCGCGCTGCCCGCTGCACTCGGTGCGCGCTTCGCAGCGCCCGATGACGAGATCTGGGTGATCGCCGGCGACGGTGGCTTTCAGATGACCGCGTGCGAGCTGTCGACGATCGCGCAAGAGGGCGTGAAGCTGAACATCGCGATCATCAACAACGGCTACCTCGGCATGGTCCGCCAGTGGCAGCAGTTCTTCTACAACAACCGCTACTCGCAGACGCCGCTCAAGAGCCCTGACTTCGTGAAGCTCGCCGAGGCGCACGGGCTGTTCGGCCTGCGCGTGCAATCACGCGAAGAGGTCGCGCCCGCGGTGATGCGTGCGCGCGCCGCACGCGGAACCGTGCTGATCGATTTCCGCGTCGAGCAAGAAGACTCCGTTTACCCGATGGTGCCGGCCGGCGCGGCACTCCACGACATGATCCGCCGGCCCAGTCCCATCGTCGAAACCGCAGAGGACGACTAGCCATGAACATCCGCCTACGCACGTTCATCATGCACGTCGAAGATCTTCCCGGCGTGCTCAACCGCGTGACGTCGCTATTCCGCCGTCGCGGCTACAACATCGAGTCGCTCGCCGTCGGCCGGACCGAGGTTGCCGGCGTGTCGCGCATGACGATCGTCATGGAAGCCGACGACGATGCAGCGCGCCGCATCGAGGCGAACCTCTACAAGCTCGTCAACGTGCTCCGCGTCGAGGACACGACGTGGCGGCCGACGGTGTCGCGCGAGCTCGCGCTGATCAAGGTGCGCACGAACGAGGCGAACCGCGCGCAGGTGCTCCAGCTCACCGAGGTGTTTCGCGCGCGCGTGATCGACGTCAGCCCCGAAGCCGTGATCTTCGAGATCACCGGCACGCGCGACAAGGTCGACAGTCTCGCCGAGGTGCTCGCGCCCTACGGCGTCGTCGAGCTGGTGCGCACTGGTGCCATCGCGATGGTGCGCAGCGCCGAGGCACTCGAAGCAACCCCAACCGTTTCAGAACAGCCGCAGACGAACGCGGCGTGAAAGGCAACGACCATGGCAACGATCTATTACGACAAGGATGCGGACCTCTCACTGATCCGTGGCAAGCGCGTCGCCATCGTCGGCTACGGCTCGCAAGGCCACGCCCACGCTCTCAACCTCTCGGATAGCGGCGTCGCCGTTCGCGTCGGTCTTCCACCGACGAGCCGCAGCCTCGCGCGCGCGAAAGCGGCCGGCGTCGAAGTCGCGCCGGTCAATGAAGTCGCCGCCTGGGCAGACGTCGTGATGGTGCTCGCGCCCGACACCGTGCAGGCCAAGCTCTACGAGAACGAGATCGCGCCGCACCTCAACGCCGGTAAGACGCTGATGTTCGCGCACGGCTTCAATATCCGGTACGGCACGATCACGCCGCGCAACGACATCGACGTGTCGATGATCGCGCCGAAGGGTCCTGGCCATCGCGTCCGCGAGACGTACCGCGACGGTAACGGCGTGCCGGCTCTGATGGCCGTGCATCAAGATGCGACCGGCACTGCCCGCCACACCGCGCTGTCCTATGCGAGCGCGATCGGCGCTGGCCGCGCGGGCGTGCTCGAGACGACGTTCGCCGAGGAGACCGAGACCGATCTGTTCGGCGAGCAAGCCGTGCTGTGCGGCGGCGTCAGCGCGCTCGTGAAGAGCGCCTTCGAGACGCTCACCGCGGCCGGGTATCAGCCCGAGGTCGCGTACTTCGAGTGCCTGCACGAGCTGAAACTGATCGTCGACCTCATGTACCGCGGCGGCCTCAGCTACATGCGCTACTCGGTGAGCGACACGGCCGAGTACGGCGATTACGTCTCGGGGCCGCGCGTCGTCGACCCACGCGTGAAGGAGACGATGAAGAAGGTGCTCGACGAGATCCAGAACGGCGCGTTCGCGAAGCGCTGGATCGAGGAGAACCAGACGGGTCGCCGCTGGTTCGAAGAAGAGCGCAAGCGCGAGACGCAGCACCAGATCGAAGAGGTCGGTACGCAGCTGCGCTCGATGATGCCGTTCCTGGATCCCGTCACGATCAAACCGGGCGAGTAAGCCATGACCGACTACGTACGCATCTTCGACACCACGCTTCGCGACGGCGAGCAATCGCCCGGTGCCACGATGACCTCGGCCGAGAAGCTCGAGGTCGCGCGTGCACTCGCGCGGCTACGCGTCGATGTCATCGAAGCGGGGTTTCCGGCCGCATCGCCGGATGACCTCGCCGCCGTACGAGCGATCGCCGAGGAAGTTGGCAGTGCGGCGGATGCTCCGATCATCTGCGGGCTTGCGCGCGCGGCGCACAGCGACATCCGTGCCGCGTGGGAGGCCGTGAAGGGCGCGAAGCGTCCGCGCATCCATACATTCCTCGCGACGAGCGACCTCCACATGCAGCACAAGCTGCGGATGTCACGCGCGGAGGTGAAGGCACGCGTCGCCGAGATGGTCGGCTACGCGAAGCTCCTGTGCGAGGACATCGAGTTCTCGCCGGAGGATGCAGGCCGCAGTGAGCCCGCATTCCTCTACGAGGTGCTCGAGCTCGCGATCAAAGCCGGCGCGACCACGCTCAACATCCCCGACACCGTCGGCTACACGACGCCCGACGAGTTCGGCGCACTGATCGCGGGTATCCGCGACAACGTGCCCGGTGCGAAGGACGTGATCCTCTCGGTGCACTGCCACGACGACCTCGGGCTCGCGACTGCGAATGCGCTCGCTGGCATCCTCGCGGGTGCCCGGCAGGCGGAGGTCACGATCAACGGTATCGGCGAACGCGCCGGTAACTCATCGCTCGAAGAAGTCGTGATGGCGCTCCACACGCGCGCCGCGAAGTTCGGCCTGCGCACCGGTATCGATACGACGCAGCTCACGCGCGTGAGCAAGCTCGTCACGCAGTGCACGGGCATGACGGTGCAGCCGAACAAGGCCATCGTCGGCGCGAACGCGTTCGCGCACGAGTCGGGCATCCCCCAGGACGGCATGCTCAAGCACGAGGCGACGTACGAGATCATGCGGCCGGAGACGGTCGGCGCAACGCAGACGCGGCTCGTCCTCGGCAAGCACTCGGGACGCGCGGCGCTCGCGGCGCGGCTCGGCGAGCTTGGCTATACGATCGATCCCACCGCGCTCGACCGCGTGTTCGCGCGATTCAAGGAGGTCGCCGATCGGCGCAAGCACATCACCGACGCCGACCTCGAAGTGCTCGTGCGCGATGAAGGGCAGCAGCTCGACGAGGAGTTCACACTCGACGCGCTGCACGTCGGCTGCGGCACGCTCGGCATGCCGACGGCGACGGTGCGCCTGCGCGATCGCGAAGGTGTCGTTCGCGCGCACGCGTCGATCGGCACTGGACCGGTCGATGCTGCCTACAAGGCGATCGATGCGCTCGTTGCGGCGCCGGCACAGCTGCTCGAGTACTCGGTGCACTCGGTGACCGAAGGCATCGACGCGCTCGGCCACGTGACCGTGCGCGTGCGCGACGACCGCGGCCGCGTGTGTTACGGCGCGGGCGCCGACACCGACATCATCGTCGCAAGCGTGCAGGCCTACCTGCGCGCGCTCAATCGCATCGTGAGTGGCGTCGTGAAGACGTCGCCGCAGAGCTGGCAAGGGGCAGAAGCATCATGAAGCGGACGTTGTTCGACAAGATCTGGGACGCGCACGTCGTGACCGAAGAGGCAGGGCGACCGGCGGTTCTCTACATCGACTTGCATCTCGTGCACGAGGTGACGTCGCCGCAGGCATTTGCGGGACTCGAAGCGCGCGGCCTGAAGGTCCGCCGGCCCGATCGTACGGTCGCGACGATGGACCACTCGATTCCGACGACGAAGCTCGTCGTCGTCGACGATGCGGCGCGCACGCAGCTGCGCACGCTCGCCGAGAACTGCAAGAAGCACGGCATCACGCTGCACGACACCGAGGCCGAGCACACGGGCATCGTCCACGTGATCGGTCCCGAGCTCGGTCACACCCAGCCGGGCATGACGATCGTGTGCGGCGATAGCCACACGTCGACGCACGGCGCGTTCGGCGCGCTCGCGTTCGGTATCGGCACGAGCGAGGTCGAGCACGTGCTCGCGTCCCAGTGCCTGCTCCAGCGCAAGCCGAAGTCACTCGAAGTGCGGTTCGAGGGCACGTTGCGCCCGGGCGCGTCGGCCAAGGACCTCGTGCTCGCGATGATCGCGAAACTCGGCGTCGGCGGCGCGACCGGTCACGTGATCGAGTACACGGGGCCCGCAATCCGCGCGCTCGACATGGAAGGCCGCATGACGGTCTGCAACATGTCGATCGAGGCAGGCGCGCGTGCCGGCATGATCGCGCCCGACGAGACGACGTTCGCGTGGCTCGCCGGCCGCAAGCACGCGCCGCAGGGTGCCGCGTGGGCCACGGCGGTCGCGCGCTGGTGCGAGCTGCGCACCGACGAGGGCGCGACCTACGACCGCACGCTCGTGATCGACGCGTCGCAGATCGAGCCGATGATCACGTTCGGCACGAATCCCGGCATGGGCATTCCGATCACGGCGAACGTGCCGTCACCCGATGACGTCGAGCCGTCGCAGCGCGCGGGCCTCGCGAAGGCGCTGCGCTACATGGGCCTCGCGCCCGGCGAGCCGCTGCTCGGCCGGCCGGTCGATGTCGTGTTCATCGGTTCGTGCACGAATGCGCGGCTTCCCGATATGCGCGCCGCCGCGAGCGTGATGCGCGGTAACAAGGTCGCGGCCGGCGTGCGCGTGCTCGTCGTCCCCGGCAGCAAGGACGTCAAGCGCGCCGCGGAAGCCGAAGGCCTCGACCAGGTGTTCCGCGACGCCGGCGCTGAATGGCGCGACCCGGGCTGCTCGATGTGCATCGCGATGAACGGCGATGCGCTCGCACCCGGCGAGTACGCGGTCTCGACCTCGAACCGCAACTTCGAAGGTCGTCAGGGCC
>DASUFX010000382.1:0-13397 GCA_036274355.1 Kofleriaceae bacterium
AAGCCGGCGAACGTGCTGCACGCCGGTGACAACCGCTGGAAGCTGGCCGATTTCGGCATCGCGCGCATGCCCGACAGCGATCTCACGCAGGTCGGCATCTTCATGGGCACGCCCGGCTACTCGCCGCCTGAAGCGATCAAAGAAGGCCGCTACACGCCGCAGGCCGACGTATTCGCGTGGGGCGCGGTGATGTACGAGCTGATGTCGGGACGCATTCCGTACGAGGGCCCCGACACGAAGACGACGAACGGGTACGTCGTGCAGGGCAACGCGCCGCCGCCGACGCGCCACGACGCATCGATTCCCGAGCCGCTGTCGACGGTGACGATGACCGCGCTGCAGCCGAGCGACAAGGCGCGCTTCAAGGACGCCTCGGAGGCGGAGCAAGCACTGCGCGAAGCGTGGGAGCGCTGCCTGACGCAAGGCCTCGTGCATCCCGCGGTGCTCGCGATGGACGAGATGCCGCACGACAAGGCGGCGGTTCGGTTCCACGAGCCGCGTGGCGCGGTCGCGCGCCCGGCGCCGGTCGTGCTCGGTGATTCGAGCGAGATGACCGCGGTCAACGACAAGCCGGGACCGAAGAAGTCGAACCAGTTCGTGATCGAGAGCTCGAAGGGTCGTCCAGGCGATGACGATCCGACGAAGCTGATGGTGCGTGAGGAGAACAACAAGGCGAAGCCCGATGCGACGGCGCGTGGCGTCGGTCCCACCGGGACGCAGACGCCGAGTGCCGAAGTGAAGTCCGGTGCGCGCGCGGCGCTCGACAGCGCCGCTGATACGAAAGCGGATCCTGCAATCTCGCGCGCGATGAAGGGCGAGGGTGGCGGGGCCCGCCGCGCGATCTTGATCGCAGTGATCGCGTTGCTCGTCCTGGGCAGCGCTGGCGCGGGCCTCTACTTCGGCGGCATGTTCGGCTGATCGTCTAGGCGACAGTCGTCGTTCAGCGTCCCGACACCCACGACCGCCGAGCTCGTGATTTCGCACATGTCGCGCCGAGCGGCGCCGGCCCACGATTTGCTCGTGTACGTCGCGTGGTGCTGAAAGGATCGCTGGCAGTCGCTGTCGGCGACGCAGGCATGAGCTCGCTCGCTGACCGGGACGCGATTATGTTGATCGGCGATGCCGGCCTCGAGCGCGTGCTGCGCGTGATTTCTGCGTCGCGCGTATTCGTAGCGCGGCAGCCGCTCGACGCGATCCGGATCCTCGTCGAGCATGCCGAGAGTCTCCAGATGGTCGTCGTCGCCGCAGAGCTTGAATGGCGTGCGGAGCTGGCCGAGCTACTCGAGGCCGAGTATCCCGAGGTTCGCTTGGTCGTCGTGTCGCCTTAGCCGAGCAGCGTCGCGACATCCTCCGCGCAGCCGCGGCACAGCGTGAACCCAGCGCCGCCGTGGCCGTAGTTGTGGATGACGCGCTTGTGGTGCGGATCGCGCTCGAGGCGAACCTCGGCGCGGTACGGCCGTAGACCGACGCGCTCGGTGCGCACCGCGCCGACCGAGATGCCGAGCCGTTTCGCGTGCGCGAGGATGCGCGCGGTGATGTCCGGATCGAGCTGTGGTGTGTCGCCCGGCGGGAACGGCAGCGAGCAGCCGCCGAGTACGAGCTCGTCGCGGCGCGGGATGATGTAGAAGATGCGCTCGGGATCGCGATCGTCGGTGACGGTCGTCGCGAGGTCGGCGCTCCCACGCTCGGCGATGACGATCTGGCCGAGCAGGCCGTACAGCTTGTCGTCGCCGACGAGATCGCGGGCACCGAGGCCGGTGCAGTTGATGACGACGTCGCCGGGCTCGTCGTGAATGTTCGTGACGATGCGCTGCTCGATCTCGCCTTCGATGAGCGACTCGAGAAACGGCAGGAACAGAGACGGCTGCGCGCGGGGGGCGGTGAACTTCCAGCCAGCCGGTGCGCCGACGACAGGCGAGGGCACCCACTCGACATCGATGCTCTCGATGAGGCCGTCGCCCTCCATCGTCGGTGCGGCTGCCCACCACGGGCGCGTCGTGCCGTCGTCCCCGAGGATCTCGTAGCCGGTCAGCACGTCGATGCCGGCCTCCGGCGTGCCGGCGAGCTGCTCGAGCCATTTGCGCGTGCGCATCGCCCAGACGGTGACCTTGTTCGGCGGCCCGACGCGATACGGGAACCAGACGGCACCCGCGATCGCGGAGGTAGTGTCGGCGCGGCGGGCGGCCGCGACGATGCGCACGCGGTGGCCGCGTTCTTCGAGCGTGAGTGCCGTGGTCAGGCCGATGACGCCTGCGCCAACGACGGTTACTTCCATCCGACAAGCATAGCGAGGACTGGTGGCCGCGACGAATTACGCGCTATGACGAGATCTGTGGATGTCCTGACGATCGTGCTGTTGTCGATCGCCGCGCTTGGCGCGGGTACGGTCGATGCGATCGCGGGAGGGGGCGGCCTGATCACAGTTCCGGCGCTGCTCACTGCCGGATTGCCGCCCGTACAGGCGCTCGGCACGAACAAGGGTCAGAGCGTATGGGGCTCGGGTGCGGCGCTGATCGCGTTCTGGCGTGCGGACCGCGTCGATCGCAAGCAGGCCTCCTACACGTTCGGGCTTGGCTTCCTCGGCTCGCTCGGTGGCGCGACGCTCGTCAACGCGATCGACAAGGACGCGCTCAAGCCGATCGTGATCGCGATGCTGATCGGCGCAGCGGTGCTGCTGGTCATTCGCAAGCCGTCGCGCGACCAGGACGCGGGCCACGCCAAGTGGTACGTGGCGGCGCTGCTCGCGCTCGTGATCGGCGCCTACGACGGCTTCTTCGGGCCCGGCACCGGGACGTTCTTGATCGTCGGCTTCGTGACGCTGTGCGGCCGCAGCCTCGTCCACGCGAGCGCGGACGCGAAGGTCGTCAACTTCGCGTCGAACCTCGCCGCGATTTGCATCTTCACGATTCACGACGCGATCGTCTGGCGCGTCGCGATTCCGATGGCGTTCGGCCAGCTCCTCGGCGGCGTGATCGGCGCCCAGCTCGCGATGAAGGGCGGCGAACGCGTCGTCCGCGGCGTTGTACTTTGCGTGTCAGGTGCGCTGATCCTCAAGCTCGTGTACGACCTGATCTAGTATCGTCGGCGCATGCGCACCGTCTGCCTCGTCGTGCTCCTGCTCGCCGCCTGCAAAGACAAGCAGGAAGCGAAGCCGACTCCTGCACCGACCCCGGCGCTGGCGCAGGTCGTGCCGGAGAAGACGGAAGCGCCGCCACCCGAAGCCCCAAGACCGGCAGCGCCCGCCGCGGTCAAACCGGCCGGCGGTTTGAACACGCAGGCGGAGTACGAGGCGAAGGCCTTCGAACTCACCGACAAGCTCGCCGAGGTGTTTGCGGCGGCGGGCACGAACTGCCCGAAGCTCGCCGACAACATCGAGCGGTTCGCAGCCGCCAACCAGCAGGCATTCGCCGGCACCGAAGAGTTCGAACAGGCGAATCCGACGGCCGAGGACGAGCTCGAGCCCAAGCTTCGCGAGAAGTCGACGGGCCTCATGCAGAAGATCAGCCTCTCGATGCAGGCGTGCCAGAAGGACGAGCGTGTGAAGGCAGCGCTCGCGAAGCTGCCCAAGTAGTTGCGCTCAGCTGATCGGCGCCAGGCCCTTGGCCGCGCGCAGATCGCGGACGAGCTTCGCTTGACCGTCGGCGTGATAGCTCGAGCGCACGAGCGGACCGCTCACGACATGCGTGAGGCCGGCGGCGAGTGCGAACTGCTCGAGCTCGGCGAACTCCGTCGGATGCACGTAGCGCTCGATCGCCAGGTGCTCCTTGCTCGGCGACAGGTACTGGCCGAGCGTGAGGATGTCGACGCCAAGCGATGCGAGCTCGCGGATCACCTCGTGTACCTCTTCGATCGTTTCGCCGAGGCCGAGCATCAGGCCGGTTTTGGTGACCGCACCACGCTTGCGCGCGTGCTCGAGGATCTTGTAGCTGCGCGGATAGCTCGCCTGCACGCGGACCTGGCGCGACAGGCGCGGCACGGTCTCGAGGTTGTGTGCGAACACGTCGGGATCCGCTTCGAGCACGATGTCGACGAGCTCGGTCTTGCCCTTGAAGTCGCCGGCGAGTACCTCGAGCGTCATCTGCGGGCACGCCTCTTTGACGCGGCGGATCGTCTCTGCCCAGTGCGCGGCGCCGAAGTCGGCGAGGTCATCGCGATCGACACACGTGATCACGGTGTGCTCGAGCTGGAGGCGGCCGAGCATCTCGGCGACGCGGCGTGGCTCGTCTGGATCGGCCGGCAGCGGGCGGCCGGTGGTGACATCGCAGAAGCGGCACGACCGGGTGCAGATGTCGCCGAGGATCATGATCGTGAGCGCGCGCCGGGTCCAGCACTCGCCGATGTTCGGGCAACTCGCGCTCTCGCACACGGTGTGGAGCTTCAGCTCGCGCACCATGTTGCGAACCTCGAAGTACTCGGGCTTGCTCGGCAGCTGCGCGCGAATCCACTCGGGGTGGCGGCGCTTGGGCGCGGCCTCACCGCCCTGAACCACGGGAAGGTGAAGGCGCTCGCTCATGGGCACCATGTAGCACGCGCGGCCGGGATCCAGAAGTGGTGTCAGCCCACGTGGCCGAGCTTGCGTTCGAGCGGCCTGCGATAGGTGACTTGCACGTGCTCGACGTACTGCTCGAGCTCGTCGACAACCGCTTTGATCGACGCGCGATCATCGGTGCGTGCCGCGCGCTCGAGCAGGTTCGCGAGCTCGGCGATCGTCTCGATGCCATGATCGTTCGCGTTGCCGCGGAGCTTGCGCGCCGTCGCGCGAATGCGATCGAAACCGCCGGACTCGCAGGCATCGCGGGCGGCGAGCAATTCGCCGCGTGCCGCTGCGAGAAACTGCGGGATGCGGTTCGCGAACCATGGATCGGCGACGACCGGTGGGAACCGGCGAAATGGCTGGGTCCACATCCGGTGGCGCACTGCGCCGTGGGCGGCCGCTTCGCCGTTGATCCGGTTGCGGCCGTGCGACTTCGCGGCGAGCAGCGCATCATCGGCTGCGCTGACCAGCGCATCGTGGGTCGCGTCTGGCTGCGGCGTCGCGGTGGCGAAGCCAACGCTGATCGTTACGACGTGGGCGCACGTCGAGCTGATGTGGGGCAGCTGGATCGCCTCGACCGCGGCACGCAGGCGCTCCGCGACGATGCAGGCGCCCGCGGCGTCGGTATTGGCGAGCACGGCGATAAACTCTTCGCCGCCGTAGCGACCGAGGAAGTCCGACGGCCGGCGCAGACACATCACCATCTCGGCGGTCACGCGCCGCAGACACGCATCACCACCGGGATGGCCGTACGTCTCGTTGAACGCGTGAAAGCAGTCGAGGTCGATGATGATGAGCGACATCGGCGTGCCCTCGCGCGCGGAGCGTTTCCACTCCGCTTCGAGCAGGCTCAGGCTATGGCGGCGATTCGCGACGCCAGTCAGGGAGTCGACACACACGATGCGCTCGAGATCGTGCTTCTCGCGTTGCAACGTTCTCACTTCTTGCGACAGCCGGCGGTCACGCTTGCTGCGGCGTGCGCGCTCGATGCGCACTCGGATCGCGGCGCGCGTGCGCGCGACGAGCTCGACGCGGCGGATCGGCCGCGCGACGCAGTCATCGACGCCAGCGTCGAATGCGGTTTGCATCTTGTTCTCGGGAACGATGACGATCACCGGCACGCCGCGACTGCGCGCGAGGATCCGGCGATAGCCTTCGAACCGCAGCGGCTCGAGCAGATCGAGGATGATCACGGCGGCCTGCAGGCGATTGACGAGCGACAGGCCGTGCTCGATCGAGGACACGCGCTCGACGTCCGTGCAGCCCGCATCCAGTAGCGCTCTACTTACGAGGTCGACGGACGCGACAATGAGGTCCGGGGACGCAACGGCGTCGGAGATGACGACGGCTTTGAACACCCGCTACTCCGGTCCCTGTTCTCCGCCGAGCACGTCGTACGGGTCGTCGGGTTGATGCTGGTGCGCGCGGTCTTCGCAATCGCTGCAGAGGAGGCTCTCACGTGTCGTGATCTCGCCGCATGCTTCACATGCATGAGGCACGAGCTTCATGTGATTCGCGACCAACTCGTCATCCTGCTCACGAGTAGGCAAGATGACGAACGGCCGTGTCGCGCGAGTCGCCTGCATGCGCGCGTCATGTTTCAAGGCATGTGCCACGCGCCTCGAATTACCTGGGCTTACAACCGACTACGTCTCTGAGTTTCGCCAGTTGCGATGACTCGCGTCTGCGGCTCATACATCGTCGTAGTCGCCTCTGCGCGCGGTGTGCGCGTCCGCGCGCCCAACCGGTGTGCAACTAAAGATCGATCGCGTGACCGAACGCATCTTCCGATGCGCCGCGAATCGCTTCGGCGAACGTCGGGTGTGCGTGGATGGTGTAGATGAGCGACTCTGCGTTGACCTCGGTGGTCTTCGCGAGCGTGAGCTCTGCGATCAGATCGGTGACGGCCGGTCCGATCATATGAGCCCCAACTAATGCACCGGTCTCGCCGTGCCACATCACCTTGATGAAACCGGTCGCTTCACCAGATGCCATCGCGCGGCCGAGCGGGCGGAACGGAAACCGGCCGACCTTAACCGGGATGTTCTGCGCCTTCGCTTTTTCTTCCGTGAGACCGACGGAAGCGATTTCCGGATGGCAGTACGTGCATGCGGGAATCGCGTCGTAGCGCACGGGCTCGGCGTGGACGCCCGCGATCGTTTCGGCGACGAACACGCCTTCGGCCGACGCGACGTGCGCGAGTCCGCGGCCGGCAACGTCGCCGATCGCCCACAGGCCGTCGCCGCATCTGCACTCGGCATCGACCTTGATGAAGCCCTTCTCGAGCTGGATGCCGTGCTGCTCGAGGCCGATGCCCTCGGTGTTCGCCGCGATGCCGACCGCGACGAGCAGGATGTCGGCAGTGATCTCTTTCTTGTCGCCACCGGCGGCGGGCTCGACTGTCATCGTCACCGCGTTGCCGGTGTTCTTCGCGTTCGACAGCTTGTGGCTGACGAGCAGCTTGATGCCCTTCTTATCGAAGGCCTTACCGAGCTCCTTACTGACCTCGGGATCCTCGTTCGGGACCAGGCGGGGCAGATACTCGACGATCGTGACGTCGACGCCGAGCGCGCGATAGAACGAGGCGAACTCGACGCCGATCGCGCCGGCACCGAGTACGACCATCGTCTTCGGCTGCTCGGGCAGTGTCATCGCCTTGCGATACTCGATGATGCGCTTGCCATCGAGCTCGATGCCGGGGAGCGAGCGCGCGCGGGCACCGGTCGCGATGATCACGTTCTTGGTGTCGATGATGCGCTTGCCCGCATCGCTCGTGACCTCGACCTGGTGCGGCTTCCACGGTCCGGAACGCGGCAGCAGCTTCGCGGTGCCCGCGATGCTGTCGATCTTGTTCTTGCGGAACAGAAAGCCGACGCCCTTGCTGATCTTGTCGGCGACGTCGCGGCTGCGCTTGATGATCGCGGGGAAGTCGGCACGCACGCCTTCGATGACGACGCCGAACTCCTTCGCGCGCTGCGCGTACTCGAGCACTTCGGCACTCTTCAACAGCGCCTTCGTCGGAATGCAGCCCCAGTTGAGGCAGATGCCACCGAGCTCGGCGCGCTCGATGCACGCGGTCTTGAGCCCGAGCTGTGCAGCGCGGATCGCGGCGACATAGCCACCCGGACCCGAGCCGATCACGACGACGTCGTACGGGCCCGCCGCGGCGCTCGCGGCACCAGCGGAGCCGTTGCTCTTCGGATCGCTCATAGTGCCAGCGATTCCGGCTTCTCGATCAGGTCGCAGAATGCGGCGAGCCACTTCGCGCCGAGTGCGCCATCGATCACCCGGTGGTCACACGACATCGTGACCGTCATGCGCTTACCGACGACGATCTGCCCGTCCTTCACGACGGGCGTCTCGACGACCGTACCGATCGCGAGGATGCCGGCCTCGGGCGGATTGATGATCGCCGTGAACCGCTCGATGCCCATCATGCCGAGGTTCGACACCGAGAACGTCGAGCCGCTGATCTCGTGCGCCTTGAGCCGCTTGTGCTTCGCGCGATCGGCGAGGTCGCGAACTTCCGCCGCGATCGAGCCGATGCCTTTTTGATCCGCGTCGCGCACGACCGGCGTGATGAGGCCTTCATCGAGCGCGACGGCGACACCGATGTGCACGCGATGGAACTGGCGAATCGCATCGCCTTCCCACATCGCGTTGCATTCGGGCACGCGGCGCAGCGCGAGCGCGACCGCCTTGATCACGAGGTCGTTGACGCTGACCTTGCCCTTGTCGCCGAGCAGCTCGTTCAAGCGGCCGCGGAATCCGAGCATCGGCGCCGCGTCGATCGTGCGCATCAGATAGAAGTGCGGCACGTCGCGCTTGGCTTCAGTGAGCCGCGCCGCGATCCGTTTGCGCATGTTCGACGCCGGAATGTCCGTGTAATCGCCCTCGGTGTCGGGCGTCATCTGGCGGGCATGGCGTACCGCGAGCGCTTGCGTCGTTTGCGTCTCGTCGACCTCGGCCTCTGCACCACCGCCGTCGTGCGCCGGTGCCTGCGCGTGGCCGTTGCCGCCGCCCGACGCCGCCGCGCGTACGTCGCGCTCGACGATGCGGCCACCCGGGCCGCTACCTTGAATCGCGCGCAGATCGATGCCGAGCTCGATCGCGAGCGTCTTCGCGAGTGGCGATGCGAGCAGCTTTCCGCCGGCAGCAGGGGCGGGCGCAGCGGCCTTGGGAGCCGGCGCAGCCTGCGCGGGTGTGGGCTTCTTCGCCGCTGGTGCGGTCGCGCTCACTTCGGGGCCGCGCGCGGCCGGTGCTTGCTGCGGCGGTTGCTGCTTCGCCGGCGCTTCCTGCTTCGGCGCTTCCTGCTTCGCGGCCGGTGCGCCACCGCCTTGCTTCGCTGCTTCGGCGACGAGCGCGGTGACGTCCTCACCGGCCTTGCCGATGATCGCGACCGGCGCGCCGAGCTTCACGGTCTCGCCCTCTTTGACGAGGAGCTTCAACAAGACGCCGTCGTCCTCGATGTTGAAGTCCATGTTCGCCTTGTCGGTCTCGACTTCAGCGACGAGGTCTCCGGGCGACACTTTGTCGCCTTCCTTCTTCGTCCAGCGAACGAGGACGCCTTCTTCCATCGTCGGGGACAGCTTCGGCAGTCCAATGATCTGTGCCATGGCTCAATCCAGGTAGAGAACGCGATGCACGGCAGCAACCACGTCTTTCACTTGCGGTTGCACTTCGTCTTCGAGGTTCTTCGCGTACGGCATCGGTACGTCGTCGCTCGTCACGCGCTCGATCGGTGCGTCGAGCGAGTCCAGGCAGTGCTTCTGCATCTGGTAGCTGACCTCGGCGCCAAAACCCGAGACGGGCCAGCCGACTTCGACGATGACGCACCGACCGGTCTTGCGCACGCTCTCGGCGAGCGTCTCGACATCGAGCGGGCGCAGCGTGCGCGGATCGACGACCTCGCATTCGATGCCTTCTTCGGCGAGCACCTTGGCAGCGTCGAGGCACGTCCACACCATCTTCGACCACGCGATCAGCGTGACGTCCTTGCCCTCGCGCTTCACGTCGGCAAGGCCGAGCGGAATCAAGTGCTCGCTGCCCTCGGCGGCGTCCGGCACTTCCCATGTCGTGTTGTAGAGCGTCTCGCCCTCGATGAACACGACCGGGTTGTCGTCGCGGATCGCCGTCTTGAGTAGCCCCTTCGCGTCGTACGCCGTCGACGGCATCACGACCTTCAGGCCGGGTACGTGCGCGTAGTAGCTCTCGAGCGACTGACTGTGTTGCGAGCCGACCTGCACCGCAGGGCCGCCCGGGCCGCGGAACACGATGGGCACGTTATATTGCCCGCCGCTCATCTGATAAATCTTCGCCGCGTTGTTCACGATCTGATCGATCGCGACGAGCGAGAAGTTGAACGTCATGAACTCGATGATCGGGCGCAAACCGACCATCGCGGCGCCGACGCCAATGCCGGCGAAGCCCATCTCGGCGATCGGTGCATCGACGACGCGGCGCTCGGAGAACCGCTGCAGTAGGCCCTGCGTGACCTTGTACGCGCCGTTGTAGTAGCCGACCTCTTCACCCATGATGAAGACGTCCTTGTCGCGCTCCATCTCCTCGCGCATGGCTTGGTTGAGCGCTTCGCGATAGCTGATGACCGACATCGCTTACTCCTTCACCACGTAGGGGAGGTATTCGTCGGCCGGCGGTGATTCCTCCGCGAACTTCACGGCGTCTTCGATCTCGGCTTTCACGTCCGCCTCGAGCGAAGTGAGCTCGTCTTCTGTCATGCCGAGCTCGGTGAGGCGCGCGCGCGAGCGGTTGAGCGGATCGCGCCGCTTCCACTCTTCGACCTCGTCCTTCGTGCGGTAAAGGCCAGGGTCGCTCATCGAGTGACCGCGGAAGCGATACGTCACGACTTCGACGAGCGTTGGCTCGCTGCTCTGGCGTGCGCGCTCGACCGCCTCGGCGATGCGGCGCTTCACCTTGACGACGTCGTCGCCATCGAACCGATCGCGCGCCATGCCGTGCGCGAGTGCGCGCATCGACACGTCCTCGACCGCGAGCGAGCGGTAGAGCGGCGTGCCCATCGAGTACTGGTTGTTCTCGCAGATCAGCACGACCGGCAGCTTCCACAAGCCGGCGAGCGCGAGCCCCTCGGCGAAGCCGCCGATCGTCGATGCGCCTTCGCCGAAGAAACACAGCGTGACCGCCTGGTCGCCGCGATACTTCGACGCGAATGCCGCGCCTGCCGCGATCGGCACGTGGCCGCCGACGATGCCGTAGCCGCCGAGGAAGTTCTTGCTCTTGTCGAAGATGTGCATCGAGCCGCCGAGGCCCTTCACGCATCCGGTCTTCTTGCCGTAGAGCTCGGCGAGAACTGCGCGCGCGCTCACGCCCTTCGCATACGCATGACCATGCTCGCGATACGTCGCGACGACGTAGTCCTTCGGCTCGAGCGCCGCGACCGCGCCAACGCACACCGCTTCCTGACCGATGATCAGGTGGAGGAAGCCGCCGATCTTGCCTTGCGAGTAGGCCTTCGCCGACGCCTCTTCCATGCGCCGGATTGCCAGCATCTGCCGGTAGAGAGGACGCAGTTCTTCGACCGTGGTCTCGACTGCCGATTCCTCGGGCTCGATGCGTTTCGTTTCGGGGGTGCTCATGGACGCCGTCGCCACGGGCCGACCATACCCATGAAGCTTGTAAGGTCAAATGATTAGGGGGCGAGATCGAACGACGCGTTGCCCTGTGCGTCAAACGCGGTCACTTCGCTAAATCCGCCATCCACACCGAGCTCCACGGACACGAAGCGGAGCGGGAGCTTGTCGATCGAAAACAGCCCCGCTTTGCACGGAACTGGTTCATAGCCGAACGTGTCATTGACGCTCGTCCCGGCGAACATCAGGTAGAAGTTCGGCGTCTTCGCGCACAGCATCTCGTTCGCGGGCATGCCGCGGATCGTCCAGGTGACGCGGATCGACCGCACTTCGCTGGCCGGCAGACAGTCGCTGTTTCGCGCGCAAACGAGGTTGTGGCCGCAGTCGCTGTCGACATGGCACTCATCGCCGCCGCCCGGGCAGCCGGCCAACACGAGCACGAGCGTTGCGAATCGCAACATCAGTAGGGCAGGTCGAGGACCGCGTTGCCTTGCGCGTCAAAGGTCGCGCTGTCGCCCCCCGAGGTGTCGCCCGTGCGCGCGAGCGTGACGTACGTGTAGCGCGCCGGCATCTTGTCGATCGTGTACCGACCCGCGTCGCACGGCACGGGCGCGAAGCCGAACATGTCGAAGCTGTCTGCGCTCGTCGAGAACGTGATGTCGAGCGACTTCGAGCTCACGCACGTCGCGTCGCTCGCGACCTGCTGCTTCACCGTCCAGTTCGCATGGATGATGCGCACGCCCGACGCGATCGTGCACTCGCCGTTGCGCGCGCAGACATAACCGCTGCCGCACGCGGTATCCGAATGACAGCCGTAGCCGGTGCTGCCGCCGCTGCCGCCCCACCCACTTCCCCAACCGTCGCCACTACCGCCGCCGGGATCGGGACCCGGGTCAGGAGGCTCGATGATGCAGCCAGCGAGCAAGAGCGCGGCGAGCGCGAAAGGCCGCGGCCCACGGGCCGCGCCCTTTCGACTGGTGACGCGGGGCCTCATGCCGGTAATGGTAGCTCACTCGACATAGATCGCGCTCGTGTAGATCCATGGCAGCTCTTGATCGGCCCACGCCGTACCGAGGTCGCGCAAGTACGGCCCGAGGTGGCGCGGAACAATCGATACTTCGACGCGATACGCCCCCGGTCCGGGTAGCTCGACGTCGAGCTCGGGGCCTGACCCGGATGCAACCGTCGTCACGGCCCCTGCGCTGCAGCGAATCACGGTGGCCTTGATCTCCGGAGCTGGCAAAGTCGGATCGAGGCCACGTACCGTGGGCACCTTCACGAGCAGATGCGTCGCGTTGAACGTGACCGTGTCGCCGAGCTCACCGCCGCCCGTCGCGACCACGTCGAAGCCATCGGGCGTGCCCATGATCTCGAACACGCTGAACAGCCGGCCCTTTGCGAGCGCCGCCTCGATCTGCGTGATGTCCTTCGGATCGTTCACCAGCACGATGTTCGAGAACCAGCGCAGCACGCGCCGGTACGAATCGCCGCGCTCGCCGTCCGCCAATATCACCGGAAGTGCGTTTTCGTGCGCATCGCTGCCGGCCGTCGCTGGAATGTGCTTGCCCTCGGCGAGTAGCTCGTTCCAGTGCGTGATCCCCGGCAGGTTCGGGGTCAAGAACGACAACAGGGCGAGATCCGGCTCGGGCCCACCTTCGTTCGTATCGGCGAACTCGACCGCGTTGGTGATCGCGCCATAGCCGTCGAGCCCGAGAAAGTCGGCGCGGATCTTCGGATCGATGTTCGCGTGCAGGTTGTAGAGCTCGACGCCGTTCGGCGCGACCGTACGCAGCTCGTCGGTCGGATGTTGCTCGGTGTGCGCGACCCAAATCAGTGCGCCCGCATCACGCATCGCCTGGATCGCAGTCGCCGATGTGCCGTTATAGATGTCGTGCCGCTCTTGCACGGTGCCGGCCACGTGATGATCGAGCATGATCGGCATCAAGTCGTTTTCGCCGCCGATCGTGATCAGCACTTCGTGGCCATCGTCGCAGTGAATGCGGGATGCGATCTGATTGCTGCCGCTCATCACGGGCGTGTCGGTGCCGCGCATGCTGAACAGCGTCGTGAACTCTTCGTCCGCCATCGTGTCGTCGTGGTCGGTCAGTGCCGCGAAGTCGATCTGCTCTGTGCAGAGCGCCGCGCGCAGATGCTCGAGGCACGGCTCGTTCGGCGCGCCGGTCGCATCGCGTGGCATGCCATCGCACGCGTCGTGCGAATACGGCGAGTGCAGGTGCACGATGCCGCGCGCCGGC
>DASUFX010000383.1:0-8883 GCA_036274355.1 Kofleriaceae bacterium
GACACGATTCGCGCCCGCGATGGCGAGCTCGGTGCGTTCGTCGAGGTCGCAGCACGCCGCGCGCTGATGCAGGCGCGCCGCGCGGATCTCATGCTGCGCGCGCGCGGCAACCGACCCGGCGGTCCGCCGTTTCTCGGTGTGCCAACCGCGATCAAGGATCACGAACCGGTGCGTGGCCTCGGCACGCGCATCGGCTCGCGCGCATTTCGTTGGCTCGTATCGCCGATCGACGGCTACGTCGCACGCGCGATGCGGCGCGGCGGCTTCATCATCATTGGCAAGACGACGTGCTCGGAGCTGACGATCCTGCCATTCGTGCACGTCGCCCTGCACGCACCGACGCGCAACCCGCACGATACGTCCCGCTACGGCGGTGGCTCGAGCGGTGGCGCAGCCGTGGCGGTCGCTGCTGGCATGCTACCGATCGCCCCCGGCTCCGACGGTGGTGGCTCGATCCGGATCCCCGCCGCGTTCTGCGGACTCGTCGGCTTCAAGACCGGCCGCGGCACGGTGCCGAACCCGTACGGCATGCTCGACGCCGTCGGCATCAGCTCGCTCGGTCCGCTCGCGCGCACCGTGCGTGACGCCGCCGCGATGATCGATACGCTCGCCGTCCGTCCCGACGGCTCGTTCGCGCGCGCCGTCGATGGCCACGTGCCACCGTTGCGCGTGAAGGTCCTGCTGCGCTCGCCGCTCGCTGATGTCGACGTCGCGCCCGAGCACGCCGCGGCTGCGACTGCGGTCGGGCGCAAGCTCGCCGAGCTCGGGCACGGTGTAGCTGAAGCGACGCCGTTCGTCGGCCAGCTCGATGACTTCTTGCCGATCATGGCGCGCATGGTCGCGCGCGTGCCGCTGTTGCCCGGCATGGTGCGGCTGCTCGAGCCCTCGACACAGTGGCTGCGCGAGCGCGGTCGCGGCGTGACACGCGGTGATGTCGTCGCGGTGGGCGAGCGACTGTCGCGCGACGTGCTCACCTGGTTCGGCGATGCCGACATCGTCGTGTCGCCGACGGTCGCGCAGCCGGCGCCGAAGGTCGGTGCGTACTTGAATCTCGATGGCGAAGGTGTGTTCCGGACCGCCGCCGCGATCGGTGCGTTCACTGCGCCGTTCAACGTCAGCGGGCAGCCCGCGATCTCGATACCCTGGGGCACGACCGCGACGGGCCTGCCGATCGGTGTCCAGCTCGTCGGCCGTCGCGGCACCGACCGCCAGCTACTCGCGCTCGCGGCCCGGCTCACCGGCGAAAATGGGGTCTGACCCCTTTTCTGTTCGCCGACGTTGCACACGGCCGTTTGCAGCGCGCGGTACTCCCGTTCGTGAACTCACGGACTTGGGTGCGAAAGACACCGGAACGTTCGTTGCACAAACGAAGTTCATGCGTCGTTTCCCCCGCCCCGGCCGCACCGAGATCCGGCTTGGTAACCGGCTCGAGGCCGTCAGCGGCGAGATCGTGACGCGGACGCACCTGGCCACGGGGACCGGTGCCTACGAAACCGTTGGTGCCTACGAAACGATCGAGATTATCGCGGAGCCGAGCGCGCACTACGGAGCTGCTCATGCAGCACCTTCGTCGCCGGCGCGCACAGACGCAGCTTCTCGTCCGTCGACTTGATCTCGAGGGTGCTCTCGATGCGAAGCGCGCGCTGAATGCACGCGTTCTTGCCCATCGGCTCGGCGTGCAAATAGATCGGCTTGGCGGCAAGCGCGACCTGCTTGCTGCCGATCGCGAGCGGCGTGAGCTTCGGCAAGAAGCACTCGTCGCGCAGGCTGACGACGTCGTTGCCGTCGTTGCTCGCGCTGAGGTCGCCGGTGCTCTCGTCCGCATCGGCGAGCGCCTTGCTCGGTACCAGCACGTGCGCGCTCACGCAACCGCCGTCGAGAGCGACGAGCGTCGAGTCGCCGCGGCGCTCGATCGGTGCGCCCTGCCATGCGGTCAACGCGAGCGTGCGCGCGCCGAGCGTCACCTTCGTCGCTGCAGCGATCGCGGACGTCTGTCCCTGCATCACGCTCACGCGCGACTTGCCAACACCGTACGCGAAGCCGACCGAGGCGCTCGGCACTTCCACCTCGAGCGCGTCGCTGCGCAGCGAGACGACGTACGTGCCCGCATCGGTCGGCAGCACAGGCGTGCCGGGCGCGAGTGAGATCGAGGTGCCATCGTCGAACGACTGCGTGACCGATTTGACGAGCACCGGCGCGAGATCCGCGCGGCGCACGAACAGCCGCACGCGTGCGAGATCGTCCGGAACGACGACGCGCGATGGTGCGCAATCCTGCTGACCGGTGAGCTCGACCTCGACGAAGGCGCCCTTCGTGCCGACGACCTTGAGCGCGAGGACGTGACCGAGATGATCCTTGCGCGCGCCGTCGATCGTCGCGAGCTGGATCGACGACGCCGTATCCGACGCCTCCGCGTACAGCATCGCGTCGTGCCACACGAGCACGTTGCCGCGCAGCGTGCCGGCATCGGGTGCGCTCGGCGGATCGATCGTGGAGCCCGCGAACGCATGCGAGCTGATCAATAGAAGCGAATAAGCTAGGAGCCGCATTTGCGCGGCGGAACCTGCCACGACCGCGCCGGTCATGTGGTGGCAAATCTCGTCCTGAGGTGCGTTCAGGACGCTACATCTTGTCGATGTTTACGGTGCCCTTGTAGAGCTGCGTCCCGACGCTATCCGGATCGAACTGGCCGTTCGACGGCAGCATCGTGACGGCGAGCACGACCTTGCCGCCGACCACGGACACGGTCGCCGAGCCCGACGACAAGTCGAGCACGCGGTCCGTGTTGTTCTGACCAACGACCTGAACGATCGGCCGCGCCTTCGCGTCGACGTTCGAGAGCGAAATGCGAAGCGTGCCGCCGTCCGTCGGCGCTGCCGTCACGACCGTATAGATCGTGCCCAGCAGCTCGGGATTCGCGACGAACGACGTGCGCTGCGCACCCGAGGCACGCGTGTGCGAGCGGGTCGCGACTTCGGCGATCGCTGCGGCGCCTTCGATGATCGTGGCGTTCGCGCGCGACCCGGTGTACCAGCGCGCACGCTGGAACGCGACGATCTGGTCGAACAGCGTCGTGCCCTTCGCGGCGAGCACGATGCCGAGCGCGTCGGCGAAGTCAGGCTCGTTCGTTCCCGCCGAACGCGAGCGCAGCCACGTCTCGTTGAGGAACGCGAAGCTGTTCTGGAACACGGACTTTTTCAGATGCAGCAAGAACAAGCCGCCGCCGTACATGAACCACGTGACGTACTTGTCGTTCTTGAACGGCGTCCACTCGGGGTGCGCCTGGTAATCGGCCCACACGTACGGCAGCCGATCGTAGCCGTAGTACGCGGCCTCCCACGCCGTCGCTTCGGCCTCGAAGAACTCGATGTGCTCCCACCAATCGTCCGCGCCCTGCGATGCGTGACGGAACTCGTGGAACACGTTCGCGCGCATCTCGGCGCCGCCGTACTGGCCCCACGGATCGAGCACCATCGCGGTCGAGTAATCGTCGTAGGGCGTCGCGGCGTTTGCGGCGACGGAGGAGACGTAGAGTGAATCGAGGCCGCGCTGGAGATAGACGTCGAACCGACCATCCGGGCCAGCGACGCCGCCGTCGTCGAGCGGTGGCCGCGAACCTTGCTGCGTGATCTGCTTGGTCCACGCGTCCTCGACGTCCGAGAGCACCGTCTGCGCAGTCGCGAGATCGCCCGTCGCCTGATAATGGAGCACCACGCGCGGTGTTTCGATCGAGTACGGCCACTTCGCCGGCTGCTTCCACGGCGGCGATGCCGACGCTTCCTGATCGACGGACGACACCGGCTCGTCCAGGCCCACGCACCCACTGAGAATCGCTACAACGACAACGCCTCTGACCATAGTCCGCGCACAGTAGTCGAGCGGTGGCACGAGTCAACAGCAATTCGAGCTACATTGCGGCCGTGAACCCGCTCGTGATCCTCGGTTGCGGCTACGTCGGCACGCGAATCGCGAAGGCTGCGCTCGCACAAGGCCGCACCGTCCGCGTCTGCGGGCGCTCGACGGGGCGCATGCAACCGCTCGGCGCGCTCGGCGCCGACGTGAAATTCCTCGACGCGACGACGCCGAAGAACTTCACCTCCGCGATGAGCAGCATGGCCGGCTCGACCGTCGTGTACTCGATCCCGCCAGTCACTGCGTTGCCGCCCGGTCACGCGATCCGCGCCGCACTGCAAGCTGCGTACGGCAATGGGGCGCTCTACTTCGTTCACTTCAGCTCGTGTGGCCTGTACGGCGACGAGCCCGATGACGATGTGTGGATCGACGAGGACACGCCGACGCGTCCGGACGCCGCGATGCAGAACATCATGAGCGACGAAGTCGAGGTCGAGCGCGCCGCGTTCGAGCGCATGCGCACTGTCGTGCTGCGTCTCGCGCCGGTCTATGGCCCGGGCCGCGGCGTGCGCAATCGCATCCGCAAAGGCGATTATCGGATTCTCGACGAAGGGCAGCACGCGACGTCGCGCATTCACGTCGATGACGTCGCGCGGATCGTGCTCGCCGTCGAAGGGAATGCGCCGAACAAGTCGATCTACCTCGTCGGTGATGACGAGCCGACGACGCAAGGCGAGTACGCGAAGTGGCTGAGCGAGCGCATGGGCGTGCCGCTACCGCCTTATCGCGCGATGATCGAACCCGGCAAACCGAAGGTGGCGCATCGCAATCGCAAGATCCGCAACGCGAAGCTCAAGCGCGAGCTCGGCATCGAGCTGCTCTATCCGTCGTACCGCCAGGGCGAAGAAGCGATCGAAAAAGAAGAGGCCTGAGCGTCAGAGGGCATCGCTACGATCGATCTATGCGTCGATCAAAATATGATGCTGCGACGCTCGCGCCAATCGTGGCGAGCTCGCAGTCGCTTGCGGATGTCATTCGCAACCTCGGTTTGCGACCCACTGGTGGAAACCACCGGTACATCAAGGCTCGAATCCGACAAGCAGGCCTCGACACATCGCACTTCGGCTGGGGCAAACTACGTGCGGCCGTCGAGCGAGTGTCGGCGGAAGACCTCCGAGCGCTCATCGAAGAGTCGACCTCATTCGCGCAAACACTCGTAAAGCTCGATCTGCCAACGGTAGGACGTGCGCACCACGAGCTGAAAAAGCGCGTCCGCAATCTCGGGATCGCAACTGACCACTTTACCGGTCCAGGTTGGTCGCGCGGCAAAACCTCGCGAACCCATCCGAGCATCGCGCGCGTTGCAAAGGCGCATACGCGATCCGACGATGAGGTCTTCATCGAGAACTCGCCGGAGACAAAAGGACCCGCGATTGCACGTAGGTTGGTCGCAAAAGGTTGGTCGTATGCGTGCGCTCTTTGCGGCACTTCGCAATGGATGGGAAAGCCGCTCGTCCTACATCTCGATCACATCAACGGCGTCCACAACGACAACCGTTACGTCAACCTTCGTCTCCTGTGCCCGAACTGCCATTCGCAGACGGACACGTACTGCAATCGTCGACGACCACAGCCGTCCCGGGCGTCAGAGCCGCGCGCGCGTTACTCGTGCTATACGTTCCGCGCATCACACGCGAGCGTGGTGAAATGGCAGACACGACAGTCTTAGGCGCTGTTGGGGTAACCCGTGGGGGTTCGAGTCCCCCCGCTCGCACTCTTAACTTACGAAGCTTTCAGGACTTTCAGATCTAAGGCCTGAACTTTTGCCACGCCTTTGCCACGGCGCATCGGTTTCGGCGTCGCTTCCGACGACGATTCCGCGCCGCGTGCACCGAGCATCGCGAGCACGCGCGCATCGGGATCGCTGATGCGACGCCCTGCCTTCTGCACGTGCTTCGGCGGCTGGCGCGGGTGCGCCTCCGCCACGTGCACGTAGAGCATGGTCTCGTCGATGCGTTTGTGGCCAAGCCACGCCTGCAAGCGCCACGGATTCACGCCGAACAGCGCAGCGTGAGTTCCGAACGTGTGCCGCATGGTGTGGAACAAACGAACCGGCAAGCCGGCGCGGCGACAGATGCGCCCCATCGCCTTGTCGGCCTGGTCGTCGGACTTCGCCGTGCCGTCCAGGTTCCGCACGACGAGCCCTTCGCGGATGACACTCATCCGCTTGAGCGCTTCGTGCAGCGTTGACGTCATCGGGATCGTCCGCCGCTTGCGGCCCTTGGGCGTGGTCGTCTCCTTGTTCCGGACCTGAAGGTTGACGGTGATGGTCCTGGCGATCAGGTCGACGTCATCACGCCACCTGAGCGCTTTGACCTCGCCGACGCGTAGCCCCGCCTCACCGGCAAGACACGCAGCGGCGTACCACTCCTCGCCCTCTTCCTTCGCTGCCTTGAGCATTCGCGCGTACTCCTCGAAGTCCCACGCGACGATCTCCGGCCGCTCCACCTTGAACATGCCGATCTTCGGCGCCTTCACTAGCACCTCGCAATCGACCGCGTACTTCATCGGCTTCGACAACACCGCGAGGATGTTGTTGATGCGCTTCTTGCTCAGCCCCTTCGCCACGAGGTCGGCGCGAAACTGCGCGACCTCGGACGTCGTGACCTCGTCGAGAGGCATCTTCCCGAACCGCGGCTCGAGATGACATTCGAAGATGATGTTCTTCGAGCGCACCTCGGTCGGCTTGTTCATGCGGCCTACAACCCATTCCTTCCAGAACCGGCCACGGAACCAGTCACTAAACGACGGTGTCTCCTTCCTCGTCGGCACGCGTTCCGGATGCATCACGCGCTCGATGTGATCGAGCATCGCGCGCTCCGCGGCGACCTTTGTATTGATGTATTCGGGCGCCGAGCCACTGATGCGCTCGCGCGTTCCGTCCGGTTTCTGGACCACGTGGCGATAACGCCAACGCCCTTCGGATGTACGTCGAATCGGCATAGCTATCTTGCTTTCCGAGTCAACGTGGCCTTGCATAGTGACGCGTCCAACCATGACACGAGCGCGCCGCGTCGGAACAGCAAACGTTTGCCGAGGCGCTGGTGTGGGATCTCGCCGCGACCGGCGAAGTCATAGACGGTGTTGCGGTCGAGCCCGAGAAACTCGGCAACCTCGTCCGCGGTCATGACGTCGGTGGCCGGCTCGCTCGTCGGCGGCGCCGGCGCGGTTGGCTGCGGGAGCAGTGTCTCGCCGCGGAGCGCACCCTGCACCGCCGTCACGACGCCTTTGAAGACCTCGACCGCGATCCGGTCCATCAGCTCACGCGAGCGCAGCCAGCCCAGATCAGCGTCGTCGCGCGTTTCGGTCGAGAGTGCGAGCGCGGCCTCGTTCGCGTTCGCTGCGGCATCCGTGGGCGCTCGTTGCTTCGCGCTGGCGCGGCTCACGACGCGAACCTCTGCTCGACCGCGTCGATGCAGAAGATGATCGCGAAGGCGATAGCGTCGGGTGGTGCTGCGAGGTACTTCGCCACGAGCTCGACAACGTCGGGTTCCTGCGCCTCGAGCGAGGCCTGCACGGCAGGTGCGATCGCGAGCAGACGATCGCGGTGCTCCTGCGGCAACAAGCCGGCGACGGTGACGAGCTTCTCGCGAAGACTCTCGGCGAAGTTCGTCAGCAGCTTCGAGACGGGAATCGGCGGATTCAGAGCCAAGTGCCGGTGCTCGCGTGCAGCACGCGCTTTGTCGCAGTGCCACACCGCTGCCATGAGATCCGAGATGACCCGGATCGCGTCGATCTGATCCTCGGCCATCGCGATGAGCCGCATGAGGCCCGCACCTGCTTCGAGGCGCTGGGCCTCGTCCTCTACTGCCTGTCGCCAATCATTCGTGTTCGTCATGTTCGTTCTCCCCTACGTGGTGGTGATGCGACTACGCCGCCGCTCCGTCGGACGGGGTCTGTTTCCCTGCTTGGTGTTCCCTCACATCAGCAGCGACGACGCGGCACATCTCCGCGCCTTCTTCGACGGAGAGCGATCGCACTTTCGAGAGGAAGTCGTCTTGCTGCTCGGGCGGTGACGCCATCACTGCGTTGATCACGACCTCGGCTTCCTCGGGTGTGATGTGCGCCTTGATCGCCATCAAGCGCTGCTGAAGCGCAGGATCGCGAGCGAGCTGCTGATGAAGTGTCAGCCTCGGTGTGGTGGCTGCCTCTTGCTCCAGCGCCTTCGCGGCGCGTTTCGCCTTGCCTTTGCGGTGTGCGTAGTCGAGATCGATCGCGTCGCGCGCCTCCCAGTTCGGCGCGTACACTAGATCCCAGTCGATGTCGCTCGCCTGCGCCTTGCCGGCTGCGTTGCGCGGCGCCGCCTTCTTCGGGCTTGCTGCGGGATTGCTCGTGAGCAAGCCGGGGACGAAGTCGCCGAACTTGTCGATCGCCTTGTTGACGACGTCGTAGACGTTCGTCGCTGCGCCCGCAACGGATGTGCCTTCCTGTTCCTCGGCCTCGTCGTCATCGTCGTAGTCGTATGACTCGGCCGGCGCTGGTTCCGATGGAAATGCCACGTTGCGCGGCATGCCCTTCGCCACCGCGATCGCCTTGACCCAATCAGCCTGTGACTCGGTGACCGCGCGCAACGCTTCGCTGTTCGTGCGCATCATCTGAGCCATCGCCTCGAGCGCGAAGCGCAGGTCGGTCATCTGGCCGTATGGAGTGCGCGAGGTCGGCGCTGTTGGCACATCGCCCGCGAAGCCGTTGCGTAGCTCGCGGGCATCACGCGTCGCATCGAGCTTCGTGACGCGGCCGAGCATGTTCCCGAACTCGTCGATCGCGTACACGTGATAGACGTCGAGCCCGCACATCTCGACGAGCTGCTCGCTCGTGAGGTGGAGCGGGAAGCGCATCGGCTGGTTGTCGGGCGCGAGGATGATGCGCGGTCGGCCCGTGGTCTCGCGGCCAATGCGCCATGCGCACGTTCCTTTAGGGAGCTCGACAAGGTGGCCCTGCGGGTCGCGCGCGAGCGGCGGATGGCTATTG